>JBFLWB010000117.1 GCA_040758155.1 Thermodesulfobacteriota bacterium | reverse complement strand
AGAAGCGGGGCCATGGATCGATCGTCGGGGGTGTCCCCCGCGACTTCCCTTCCCTGCTGCGGGCCGTGAAGATGTCGAAGAAGGCGGCGCGGGCGGGGTTCGACTGGGAGCGCCCCGAGCAGGTTCTCGAAAAGGTGGAGGAGGAGATCTCGGAGCTCAAGGAGGCGATGCGGGAAGGGAAAGCCGACCGCCTCGAGCATGAACTGGGAGATGTCCTGCTCGCGTTGGCCAACCTGGCCCGTTTCCTGGACCTGAACCCCGAGGTCGCGATGATGTCTGCCAACGACCGCTTCGAGCGCCGCTTCCGGGAAATGGAGAAAATAGCTTCGGAAACGGGTATTTCCATCGAGCAGTCGGACATGCGGACGCTCGACAGGCTCTGGGAGATGGCCAAGAAATCCACTTCCTGATTTTTCGGCGTTTTCCACATCAACTGTGGAGTATTTGTGGATTCCCCTGTGGAAATTCCGGGCCGTCCGCGCACGCGGGGCGCATCCGGCGGATTGCCCAATTATTGTGCACCCGGCGGTTCCGGGGGGAGCTCCCCGTCCGTTTTCTTTTTGACATTTCTTCCGGGCTGGTATTAAATTAATCTTTCTCAATTTCGCGGAATCGCATTCCAGGAGGCACGGATTGGGCAAGATAGCGTCTGGCATAAAGCGGCACAAGCAGAGCCTGAAACGGCGCGCCCGCAACCGGCACGTCCGCTCGACCGTCAAGACCATCGTGAAGGAAGTCCGGGCGGGGATCGAGGAAAGCGCGGAGAAGGGCGCGGAGCTCCTCGTCCAGGCTTCGTCGGTCATCGCGAAGGCCGGGTCGAAAGGCGTCATCCACAAAAAGACCGCGTCCCGGAAGATCTCCCGCCTGGCCAAGGCCATCGCAAAGGCCGGCAAGAAGGCCTGACAGGCCCCACCTAAAGGACCGACAGCAGCCGAATCTCGTAGACCTGCCGGGGGGAGAGCCTGCTCTCCCCCTTCAATTCCCGGTCGATCCTCGACAAGGCCTCGAAGATCTCCGCGGCGCGCGCCGGCGCGACCGCTCCTCCCTTTCCGCGAACCCGTTCCCGGAGGTGCCAGGCGATCGCCCCGGTGAGCTGGTGGTACTCCTCGTCCTTCGCGGATTCCGAGAAGCGCCGGAGCATGGCGAGGCACGCCGCCGCATCCTTCCGGACCAGCGCCTCCGCAAGGTGAAAAGGGTTCACCTCGCCCCGGAAGACGCACACGGCCCGGATGTCCTCTTCCGTGACCGCTTCCCTTCCCGCCGCGAACGCCAGGACCTTCCCCAGCTCCGCGTCGAGCGCCTCGAAGGAGCCGCCCGTCCACCGGGCGAGGAACGCGGCGGAATCGCGGGACATCGCGCTCCCCGATCTTTTCGCGACGGCTGTCGCATGCCGCGCAAGAGCGTCGAGCGCCTGCTCCTCCCGCGGGGCGGCCGAGAGCAGGTTGGGCGCGCCGGAGAACGTCTTCGCCTGCCGGAAGTCGGTCCCGTGCAGGATCAGCATGGCGGACGGTTCCGGCGATTCCAGATAGGACTTGATCTCGTCCCGGTGGGCCTTCTTCGTCTCCGAGAGGTCCGGGAGCACGAAAATCCGGATGCGCGAGAAGAAGGACGGGGATCGCCACGCGGCCGTCGGGGACTCCCGCTCGAAGTCGGTCATCGTCCAGCGGAACGTCTCGAAGGGGATCCCTTCGGCGCGCAGCTTCCGCTCCCACTCCGCGGCCAGCAGCCCCGCCAGCCCCGCTCCGGCGCCGTACAGCAGGTACGCGGAGGCGGGAGCGGCTCCGAGCCACCCCTGGAAAAACGATCCTTCGGCGTCCCGCTTCACAGGATCAGGCGGATCGTCTGGGCCATCCGCACCACGAGCCGCCGGACGGTCTCCTCGAAAGCGGCACGGCGGTTCGCTTCCGTGTACTGCGCGTCCGTCCCGGAGTAATAAGAGGCGGTTTCGCTCAATCCCGCCCCCTTCCAGATCGGCGCGCCTCCCCGGATCTCGACGATGCGGATGTCCACGACAAGGGTGAGCCGGTTTTCGAGCGCGAACCGGTCCGAGGCCTTGGAGAACACCTCTTCCCGTATCCCCCGTACCTTTCCCTCCAGCAGGAAGTCGGCGCCCGGGCGCCCGAAGGAGCCCTGGAATCCGCGCAGCCGGAGCTCCTCGCGCAGCTTCGCCGCGATATGAGCTCCCGCGTCAGGCTCGGTGGAATCGTTCAGAAACGGCGGCAGGTCGATGCGTATGGACGGATCGGAGAACCTTCCTCCCCCTTCGGGCTGCAGGCTGTAGCCGCAGCCGGCAGCCGCGATGGCCAGCAGGAGGATGACGAAAAGGGCGGGCAGGCGGCGCATTCAGCCCGCTACAATGCTGTAGAGCTTCGCCGGGACGTAGATCGTCTTGCGGACCTTCTTCCCCGCGAGATGCTCCCGGACCCTCGGTTCGGCCATCGCCAGGGCGCCGACTTCCTCTTCTCCGGCCCCGGCTCCCACGGTGATCCTCGCCCGGACCTTGCCGTTCACCTGGACTGCCACCTCGACCTGCTCTTCGCGGGCGATCGCCGCGTCCGCCTCCGGCCACGGCCTCCGGCAGAGAAGCCCCTCGCCGCCGATCCGCGCCCAGAGTTCCTCGCTGACGTGCGGGGCGAAAGGATAAAGCATTTGGAGCAGGATCTCCACCGCCTCGCGCAGCGCGCCCGCGGTCCCGGGGGCCGTCCACGCGGTATCCTCGACGAGGTAAAGCGCGTTCACCATCTCCATCACTGCGGAAATGGCCGTGTTGAAGTGGAACCGCTCCTCGATGTCGCCCGTCACCTTGAACAGCGTCCGGTGGGTCGTCTGCCGGATCCGGCGGGCCGCTTCCGAGTCGTCCCGGTTCCGGGGCGCGGCGGCGATCTCCCCGGCCCTCTGGGCAACGAGCCGATAGACCCGTCCGAGAAAACGGAACGCTCCCTCCACCCCCTGCTCGCTCCAGTCGAGGTCCCTTTCCGGGGGGGCGGCGAACAGGACGAACACGCGGGCCGTGTCGGCGCCGTACTTCGCGATCAGCTCGGACGGCTCCACGACGTTGCGCTTCGACTTCGACATCTTCATCGAGCGGCCGACGCTCACTTTCTCGCCGCACTGCCGGCAGCAGCCGTTCTCGTCCACCTCTTCCGGGTAGCGCCAGCCGTGCTTGGGGCATTCGGTGGTCTGCATGCAGACCATGCCCTGCGAGAGCAGCCGCAGGAACGGCTCGTTCCCCGGCGCCAGCCCCTTGTCCCGGAGGTACTTGTGGAAGAAGCGGGCGTAGATGAGGTGCATGCAGGCGTGCTCCACGCCGCCCACGTACTGGTCGACGGGCGCGAAGCGCCGCATCCTCTCCGGGTCGAGCGGCTGCCGGTCGTTCTTCGGGTCGATGTAGCGGAGGAAATACCAGCTCGACTCGACGAACGTGTCGAACGTGTCCGTCTCCCTCCGGGCGGGCCTTCCGCAGGATGGGCACGGGACGCGCAGCCAGGACTCCACGGCGGCGAGCGGATTCCCCCGCTCGCGGGAATAAGGGATGTCCTCCGGGAGGACGACGGGAAGCTCCTTCTCGGGCACCGGCACGACCCCGCACCCCTCGCAGTGGATCACCGGGATCGGGCAGCCCCAGTAGCGCTGCCGGCTGACGCCCCAGTCGCGGAGCCGGTACTGGACCTTCCCTGCGCCCCGCCCCGCTTCCTCAAGATGCCGCGTGATCGCCTTCTTCCCCTCCTCGTTGTCGAGACCGTCGAACCGCCCCGAGCGCGCCAGCTTCCCCTGCCCTTCGTGCGCGGCGGCCATCGTGTCGGGATCGAGCGCCTCTCCTTCCGGTTGGACGACGACGACGATCGGCAGCCCGTACTTCTTCGCGAATTCGAAGTCGCGCTGATCGTGAGCGGGGACCGCCATGACCGCGCCGGTTCCGTATTCGTAGAGGACGAAGTTCGCCGCGTACACAGGGATCCGGCTCCCCGTGACGGGGTTGACGCAGTACCCCCCGGTGAAGACGCCCTCCTTGACCTGCTCCTCGCCGGTGCGCGCCTCCCGGTCCTGGCGGGCGACCCGCTCGACGAACTCCCGGACCTCCTTCTCGCGCCCCGATTTCCTGGCGAACTCCATCGCCATCGGGTGCTCGGGCGCCATGCTCATGAACGTGGCGCCGAACAGCGTGTCGGGGCGCGTGGTGAAGACGGTGATCTCTCCCCCCCCGTCCGCGACCGGGAAGCGGATCTCGGCGCCCTCGCTGCGGCCGATCCAGTTGCGCTGCATCTCCAGGATGTTCTCCGGCCACCCCGCGGCGAGCTCCTTGTGCCCCTCGAGCAGCTCCTCCGCGTACCGCGTGATCGCGAAGAACCACTGGTCGAGCTCCTTCTGCGTCACGGGCGTATGGTCGTGGATGAAGCAGGTACCGTCGCGGTTGACCTGCTCGTTGGCCAGCACCGTCTGGCACTCCGAGCACCAGTTGAGCGTCGCGCGCTTCCGGTACGCGATCCCGTCCTTCAGCATCCAGAGGAAGAAGAGCTGCTCCCAGCGATAGTAATCCGGAGAGCAGGTGGCGAGCTCCCGGTCCCAGTCGTAGGAGATCCCCATCTGCTTCAGCTGCTCCCGCATGAAGGCGATGTTCTCCCACGTCCACTTCGCGGGGTGCGTGCCGTGCCGGTGGGCCGCGTTCTCGGCGGGGAGTCCGAACGCGTCCCAGCCGATCGGGTGGAGCACCTGGTATCCCCGCATCCGCTTAAAGCGCGCCAGCAGGTCCCCGATCGTGTAGACGCGCACGTGCCCCATGTGGATCCTGCCGGACGGGTACGGGAACATCTCCAGGCAGTAATATTTCGGGGCCGAAAGCTCGTCGGGGCAGCGGAACACCTCCGCCTCGTCCCACGCCTTCTGCCACTTCTTCTCGATTTCCTGCGGCCTGTACTTCACGCCGTCCCCCTGTCTTCCCGCGTCCCCCGGCGGTCTCCCTTTTTCCGGACGATCTCGGAGATCCTGTCGAGGATCCCGTTGATGAATCCGCCGGACTCCTCCGCGCCGAACCGCTTCCCCAGGTCGACCGCCTCGTTGATCGCCACGGCGTACGGGATGTCCTTGCCGCGGGAGATCTCGTACGCGCCGAGCCGCAGGATGTTCCGGTCGACCAGCGCCATCCGCTCGATGCGCCAGTGCTCGGCCGCCCGCCCGATGAGGGCGTCGAGATCCTCCCTGCATTCCCAGACGCCCATGACCGTTTCCCGGTAATACTCCTCGTCCGAGGGCGGGGTGGAGGCCAGCGCGAAAAGGGGGATGGCCTCGTCGGGGCCAACCCCCAGCGCGTCCATCATGAACAGCGTCTGGAAGACCTTTTCCCTTGATTCCCTTCGCACTACATTTTCCGCAGCAGGTTGACCATCTCGATGGCGGTCTGGGCGGCCTCGGCCCCCTTGTTCCCCGCCTTCGTCCCCGCCCGCTCGATCGCCTGCTCCACGGTGTCGGTGGTGAGCACGCCGAAGGAGACCGGAACCCCCGTCTCGAGCATCACCTGCGCGACCCCCTTGGTGACCTCCGCGCTCAGGTAGTCGAAATGAGGCGTCCCGCCGCGGATCAGCGCCCCGAGGGCGATCACCGCGTCCACCTTCTGCCCCGCCGCCTTCCGGACGGCCAGCGGGATCTCGAATGAGCCCGGGACCCGGAAGACTCCGATCCCCTTCTCGTCCACGCCGTGACGCCGCAGGGCGTCGAGGGCTCCGTCGAGCAGCCGTTCCGTGATGAAGCTGTTGAAGCGGGACACGACGATCGCTACCTTCACGCCCTGGCCCTGCAGTTCCCCCTCGACCACCCGCGCCATCGTTTCGTCCTCCTAATCCACGCTCAATATGTGGCCCAGCTTCTTTCGTTTCGTCCGCAGGTACCGGACGTTTTCCTCGTTGGGGAGGACCTCGATCGGGACCCGCTCGACCACTTCCAGCCCGAACCCCGAGATCCCCACGATCTTCTTCGGGTTGTTCGTGAGCATCCGGATCTTCCGGACGCCGAGGTCCACGAGGATCTGGGCCCCCACGCCGTAGTCCCTCAGGTCGGGCTTGAAACCCAGCTTCTGGTTCGCCTCGACGGTGTCGAACCCCTCGTCCTGGAGGGTGTAGGCCCGGATCTTGTTCTCGAGGCCGATCCCGCGCCCTTCCTGGCGCATGTAGAGGAGGACGCCCCTCCCCTCCTCGTCGATCTGGCGCAGGGCGCTCTCGAGCTGCTCGCCGCAGTCGCATCGCAGCGACCCGAACACGTCGCCGGTGAGGCATTCCGAGTGGACGCGGACCAGCACCGGCTCTTCCGGGCCGATCTCCCCCTTGACGAGCGCGAGGTGCGTCTCGCCGTTGAGCTCGTTCGTGTAGGCGTACGCCGTGAAGTCCCCGGCGTTCCGCACCGGCATCTTCGCGGCGCCGCACCTTCTCACCATCCGCTCGCGCCGCATCCGGTACTCGATGAGCTGCTTGATGGAGACGATCTTCAGCCCGTGCTCCGCAGCGAACGCTTCCAGCTCGGGCATCCGCGCCATCGACCCGTCGTCGTTCATGACCTCGCAGATGACGCCCGCGGGAGTGAGGCCGGAGATCCGGGCAAGGTCGACCGAGCCCTCCGTCTGCCCCGTGCGGACGAGCACGCCGCCGTTGCGGGCGATGATGGGGAAGACGTGGCCGGGGCGGGCGAGGTCCTGCGGGACCGCGTCCTCCGCGATGGCGGTGCGGATCGTCGTCGCCCTGTCGTGGGCGGAGATGCCGGTGCTGACCCCGCGGCGCGCCTCGATGGAAACGGTGAAGGCCGTCCCGAAGGAAGAGGTGTTGTCGGCCACCATCGGGGGGAGGTTGAGCTTCTTCGCCTTCTCGTCGGTGATGCTCAGGCAGATGAGGCCGCGCCCGTGGCGCGCCATGAAGTTGATCGCTTCGGGGGTGACGAATTCCGCCGCTAAGGTCAGGTCCCCTTCGTTTTCGCGCTCCTCGTCGTCCACGAGGATGACCATCCGGCCTTTGCGGATGTCCGCGACGGCTTCCTCGATCGTCGAAAGCGGCATTCCCCTTCCTTTCGCACTTCTACGAAATTCCCTGTCGTTTCAGGAAGTCCAGCGTCACCCCGCCCCCTCCGACCCCGCCCAGGTACCGGAACACGTACTTGCCGACGGCGTCGGCTTCCAGATTGACCCGGGCCCCCGTGCGCGCGGACCCCAAGGTCGTCCGTTCGAGCGTGGTCGGAATGAGGGCCAGTTCGAAACCGTCCCGCTGGACGGCGCTTACCGTGAGGCTGACGCCGTCCACGGCAATCGCCCCCTTGTAAACGACGAACTTCATTATAGAAGGATCGGCCTGGAGATGGAATACCCGGGCTTCCCCCAGGGGGCGGATCTCCCGGATCGTGCCGACGCCGTCCACGTGGCCATAGACGATGTGCCCCCCGAGGCGGCCGGAAAGGGACAGCGACCGCTCCAGGTTCACCCGTGCCCCCTTCCGGAAATCGCCGAGGGTCGATTTCGAAAGCGTTTCCAGCGACACGTCGGCGGTGAAGCGGCCGGGCTCCTTCTTCGTGACGGTAAGGCAAACGCCTGAAACGGCTACGGAATCTCCCGGCGCCAGGCCGTCGTCCGGCAGCGCCGTCTCGATGGCGATCGCCTTCCCCCCGCGAAGGGGCGTTAGCGCTTCGACCGTCCCGACGTCCTCGACGATCCCCGTGAACATGCGGCCCTCCTCTTCAGCCCGTGGGCTCCGCGACCAGCAGGATGTCGGAGCCGACGCGGCGTACGTCGGTGAACGCCAGCCTGCGCCCGGACGACGGGGCGCGGCAGCCCCACCCGGAAATCGCCCGGATCCCCTCCCCCAGCAGCAGGGGGGCGACGAACACGACGTAGCGGTCGACCGCCCCCTCTTCCGTCAGCCAGCCTGCAGTCTTCCCTCCACCCTCGACCAGGAGGGAGGTGATCCCATCCCCTCCCAGGGCCTCGAGCAGGTCGTCCGCGCGGATCCTCCCGGCGCGCGACGGAAGCCGAAGGACGCGGGCGCCAAGCGCCCGAACCGCCTCGGTCTCCCGCTTCGGGACGCGCGACGGGCAGGCGACGATGACTTCGCCGCCGTCCTCCTCGAACAGGCGGTTCCGTACGAGGTCGGCGGGGCGGGAAGTCAGGACGAGCCGCTTCGGATTCCTCCCGCCGCGTCCGTGGGAGGTCAGCAGCGGGTCGTCCCTCCGCGCGGTTTCACCTCCCACCAGCACCGCGTCCGAGACGGAGCGCAGGCGGTGGACGATATCGCGGGCCTTTTCGCCGGTCACCCAGCGGGACTCTCCGCCGGCCGCCGCGATCTGCCCGTCGAGCGACAGCGCGAGCTTTAGCGTGACGAAGGGCCTGCCGGTCACGATCCACCGGCAGTACCCGCGGTTGATCTCCGCCGCTTCTTCCGCGAGAAGCCCGCCCCGGACGTCGAGCCCCGCCTCCCGCAGCCGTTTCGCCCCCCGGCCGGAGACCTTAGGGTTGGGGTCCTCCATCGCGTAAGCCACGCGCGCGATCCCGGCCTCCAGGATCGCCCCGGTGCAAGGGCCCGTCCGCCCCTGGTGGTCGCACGGCTCCAGGGTGACGTACAGGTCGGCCCCCCGCGCCGCGGCCCCCGCGTCGCGAAGCGCCTCGACCTCGGCGTGCGGCAGCCCGGCCGCCTTGTGGTATCCCCTGCCTACTACGCGCCCCGCCCGCACCACCAGCGCCCCCACGGCCGGATTGGGGCTGGTCCGTCCCGCGCCCCTGCGCGCCAGCCGGAGCGCCTCGCGCATGCGGGCGGCGTCGGGGAAGCTGCCGGCGGTCATGTCTTCCCGCGGCGGTCGCCGGGCTCCGTGATGAGGGTCCGTATCTCCTCGACGAACTGGCTCACGTCCTTGAACTTCCGGTACACGGAGGCGAACCGGACGTAGGCGACGTCGTCCAGCTGGAGCAGCTTCTCCATTACGCGCTCGCCGATCCGGATCGAGGAGATCTCCTTCTCGGCGCCCGCCTGGAGCTCCATCTCGAGCGTCTCCACCATGTGCTCGATGGCTGCGTAGCTGACCGGCCGCTTCTCGCACGCCTTGAGGATGCCGGAGAGGACCTTCTGCCGGTCGAACGGCTCCCGGCGCCCGTCGCGCTTCACGACGAGGGGAAGCTCTTCCTCGATCCGTTCGTAGGTGGTGAACCGGCGCTGGCAGGAGAGGCACTCCCTCCTTCGCCGTATGACGTCGCCGTCCCTGCCCGCCCGCGAGTCGACCACCTTGTTGTCGTCGTGGCCGCAGCGGGGGCACTTCAAGGGGAGGCCTCCCCCATCTTGTGGAGCTCCATCCCCACCTCCGCCAGCATCTCCATCGCCAGCGCGTCGCGGTACCCTTCCAGGTAGACGATCCGGCGGACGCCGGCGTTGATGAGCATTTTCGCGCAGATGATGCAGGGAAGGTTGGTGCAGTACAGGTCGGCGTCGCGGATCGACACCCCGTGGAAGGCCGCCTGGATGATGGCGTTCTGCTCCGCGTGGAGCCCGCGGCACAGCTCGTGCCGCTCGCCCGAGGGGACGTTCATCCGGTCTCGGAGGCACCCCGCCTGCTCGCAGTGGACCATCCCCGAGGGTACGCCGTTGTATCCCGTGGCGAGCATCCGCCGGTCCTTGACCAGCACGGCGCCGACCGCCCTCCGGATGCAGGAGGAGCGCCTCGATGCGAGCCGGGCCATGTCCATGAAGTACGTGTCCCAGTCGGGCCGGGTGCGGGTCCCCTGCATCGCGGGGCGTTCCTTTGCGAACCCTACAGCCGCCCGGCGTACAGCGGGAAGGCTTCGCACAGCTTGCGGACTCCCGCGGAGACCCGTTTCCGCACGGCTTCGTCGGCCGGCGTCGCAAGCACGTCCGCGATCCAGCCGCCGATCGTCTCCATCTCCGGTTCCTTCATCCCCCGCGTGGTGAGCGCGGGGGTCCCGATCCGGATCCCGCTGGTGATGAACGGGCTGCGGGTCTCGAAGGGGACGGTGTTCTTGTTCACCGTGATGCCCACCGACTCCAGCGCGGCCTCGCCTTCCTTCCCGGTCAGCGGGGAATCCTTCAGGTTGACGAGCATCAGGTGGTTGTCGGTGCCTCCGGACACCAGCCGGTGCCCCCGGGCGGCCAGCGTCTTCGCCATCGCCTGCGCGTTGCGGAGGATCTGCGCCTGGTAATCCTTGAAGGCGGGGGTCATAGCCTCCTTGAGGGCCACGGCCTTCGCGGCGATCACGTGCATCAGGGGACCGCCCTGGATCCCCGGGAAGATCGCGGAGTTCAGCTTCTTGGCCTGCTCCTCGCGGCAGAGGATCATGCCGGCGCGGGGGCCGCGAAGCGTCTTGTGGGTGGTCGTCGTCACGAACTCGCAGTACGGCACGGGACTGGGGTGGAGCCCTACGGCGACCATGCCCGCGATGTGGGCGATGTCGGCCATCACCATGCAGCCGGCCTCGTCGGCGATCTCCCGGAACTTGCTGAAGTCGATGGTCCGCGGATAGGCGGAGGCGCCCACGACGATCAGCTTCGGGCGGTGCTTGAGGGCGAGGTCGCGGACCTGGTCGAAGTCGATGGTCTCCGTGTCCTCCCGGACGCCGTACGCCACCACGTTGAACAGCTTGCCCGAGAAGTTGACCGGGCTGCCGTGGGTCAGGTGGCCGCCGTGGGAGAGGTTCATCCCGAGCAACGTGTCGCCGGGGTTCATCGCGGCAAGGTAGACCGCCATGTTCGCCTGGGAGCCGGAATGGGGCTGGACGTTGACGTGCTCGGCCCCGAAGATCTTCTTCGCGCGCTCGATCGCCAGCGATTCCGCCTGGTCGACGAACTCGCACCCCCCGTAGTATCGCTTGCCGGGATAACCTTCGGCGTACTTGTTGGTCAGCACCGAGCCCGTCGCCTCGAGGACCGCCTCGCTCACGAAATTCTCGGAGGCGATCAGCTCGAGCTTGTACGCCTGCCGCTCCGTCTCCTTCCGGATGATCTCGTAGATCTCCGGATCGGTTCCCTTAAGGTTGGACATCCCCGTTTCTCCTTGTCCGGTCCGGCGGTTCTCCGGTTCCGGCATGTATTTCGATTCGATCCCCCGGATCTTCCCGATCCGGCCCGCGTGGCGGCCCCCCTCGAACGCCTCCGTGAAAAACAGGCGCAGCCGCCGCTCGGCGTCGCCGGCTTCCATGGTCCGGGCGCCGAAGATCGCGACGTTGGCGTCGTTGTGAAGGCGGGCGTACCTCGCCGCCGTGTCGTCGTACAGCACCGCAGCGCGGACGTTGGGGAACTTGTTGGCGGTGATCGCCATCCCGAGCCCCGTGCCGCAGACCAGCACGCCGGCGTCGACGGTCCCCGCGGAAACGCGGCCGGCCACCGCCGCGGCGTAGTCGGGATAGTCGACCGAGGCGTCGGACCCGGTCCCCAGGTCCTCCGCCTCGATTCCCATCCCCTCGAGCGCCTCGAGCAGGCGCCTCTTCATCTCGACCCCTGCGTGGTCGGAAGCGATCGCGACGCGCCTTGGAGGAAACGGGACCATTCTACTCCCCGATCCGTCCGAACAGCAGGACGGAGTTCGTTCCTCCGAAGCCGAAGGAGTTCGACAGCGCGTACCGGACGGCCTTCGCCCGCTTCGCGTTGGGAACGTAGTCGAGATCGCATTCCGGATCCGGAGTCGTGTAGTTCATGGTCGGCGGCACCACGCCGTCCCGGACCGCCAGCGCGCAGAACAGCGCTTCCAGCGCGCCGGAGGCGCCGAGCAAATGCCCCGTCATCGACTTGGTAGAGCTGACCGGGATTGCCTTCGCCCGATCCCCGAAAAGGGTCTTGATGGCCATCGTCTCGTACAGGTCATTATACGGCGTGGATGTGCCGTGGGCATTGATGTAGTCGACGCTTTCGGCGGGGATCCCCCCGTCGGCCAGCGCGGCGGCCATCGCCCGCACCGCCCCTTCCCCGCCCGGCGCGGGTGCGGTGACGTGGTAGGCGTCGGCGGAGGCGCCGTAGCCGCGCACTTCCGCGTAGATCTTCGCCCCCCGTCTCCGGGCGGCCTCCAATTCCTCGAGGATGAGGATCGACGCCCCCTCCCCCATCACGAAGCCGTCGCGGTCCTTGTCGAACGGACGGGAGGCCGACGCCGGATCTTCGTTCCGGGTGGAGAGCGCCTTCATCGAGCAGAACCCCCCCAGCCCCAGCGGGGTGATCGTCGCCTCGGCGCCCCCCGCGATGGCGGCGTCGCACTTCCCGTCCCGGACGGCGTGCATCGCTTCCCCTACGGCGTGGCTGGAGGCCGCGCACGCCGTCGACGTCAGGATGTTGGGCCCCTTGGCGCCGTACCGCATGGCGATGTGCCCCGGCGCCAGGTTCGATATGAGCATCGGGATGAAGAACGGACTGATCTTCCTCGGGCCGCCCTCGACCAGGTACGCCTTGTGGTACCTCTCGAGCGTGGAAAGCCCCCCGAGCCCGCTCCCCATGTAGACGCCCACCCGGTCCGCCGAAGCGGGATCGATCGAAAAACCCGAGTCATCCATCGCCATCTGCGCGGCCGCCATGGCGTAATGGATGAACGGGTCCATCCGCTTGATTTCCTTTTTGTCTATATACGCCTCGGGATCGAACCCCTTCACCTCGGCCGCGATCGTGGTGGAGAACTCCTTCGCGTCGAACCGCGTGATGGGACCGATGCCGGATTTCCCGGCGAGCACGGCCTCCCACGTCGCTTCGACGCCCACCCCGAGCGGGGTGACCGCCCCGAGACCCGTTACGACGACCCTGCGCATCCGCTATTTCTTGTGGGCCGAGATGTACTGGACCACGTCGTTGACGGTCTTGATCTTCTCGGCTTCCTCGTCGGGAATCTCGATGGAGAATTCCTCCTCCATCTTCATGACGAGCTCGACGATGTCGAGGGAATCGGCGCCCAGGTCCTCGATGAAGGAGGATTCGCCCTTCACCTCGTTCACGTCCCGCTCGAGCTGCTCCGCCACGATCTCCCGAACCCTTTTTTCCACGGACATTTCCGTTCTCCCTTCGTCTCCTTGGAATAAACTCCCTTACATGTACATCCCGCCGTTGATCCCGATGACCTGCCCCGTGATGTACGAGGCTCCGTCGGAGGCCAGGAACAGCGCCAGCTCGGCCACCTCCCCCGGCTCCGCGAAGCGGCCCAGCGGGATCGCGGCAAGAAACCCTTTCTGCACGGCCTCGGGCAATGCCTCCGTCATGGCCGTCCGGATGAACCCCGGGGCGATCGCGTTGACCGTGACGTTCCGCGGCGCGAGCTCCCGCGCCGCCGCCTTCGTCAGCCCGATGATCCCCGCCTTCGCCGCCGCGTAGTTCGCCTGGCCGGCGTTCCCCATCACGCCCACAACCGAGCTGATGTTCACGATCCGCCCGGAGCGCTGCTTCATCATCTGGCGGGTGACCGCCTTCGTCAGCAGCCAGGTCCCCTTCAGGTTGACGCGCTGGACCGAGTCGAACTCCTCCTCCGACATCCGCATGATAAGGTTGTCGCGCGTGATGCCGGCGTTGTTCACGAGGATGTCGATGCGGCCGTGGGCCTCCAGGATGCGCTTGACCCCCTCTTCGACCTGGGCGGAGTCGGAAACGTCGAACATCTCCACCGTTCCCTTCCCCCCGGCCGCCTTCAGCGCCTCCAGCGTCTCCCGCGCCGGCCCGTCGTTCCCGACGTCGTTGACGACGACCGTCGCCCCCTCGGCGCAGTAGAGCTCCGCGATCGCCCGCCCGATCCCCCGCGCCGAACCGGTGATCAGCGCCACCTTTCCGGCCAGCTTCATGGACACCCCCTTATCCCGGAATTCATACATTCAACATTGCGATTCATTCAAGAAAAAAATCACCGGACAAGCGCCGCCGCGGCCGCAAGATCCGCCGGGCCGCCGAAGGAAGCCGCCGGTATATCCTTCTCGATCCTGCGGACCAGCCCGGACAGCACTTTCCCCGGGCCGACCTCGATGAACGCCGTGGCTCCCAGCCCGCGCATCGCCCGGACCGATTCCTCCCAGCGCACCGGGGAGGTGATCTGCCGCACCAGGACATCTGCCGGATCGTCACCGGACCCGTATGGGGCCGCCGTCACGTTCGCAACCACGGCGAAGCGGAACGTCCCCGGCGAGACCGCCCGCAGCTCGGGAGCCAGCCGCTCCGCGGCCGGCAGCATGAGGGCGCTGTGGAACGGTCCGCTCACCGCGAGCGGGACGACTTTCTTCGCCCCCGCCGCCTTCGCCGCCTCGCAGGCCGCGGCGACCGCCTTCGCCGCGCCGGAGATGACGACCTGCCCCCCGCCATTATAATTCGCCGGCGAAACCACCCCTTCCGCGGACGCCGCCCGGCATGCCGCTTCCACCTGTTCGGCCTCCAGCCCGAGGACGGCGGCCATCGCGCCCTCCCCCTCCGGCACCGCTTCCTGCATGTACCTCCCGCGGGAATGCAGGAGCCGCGCCGCATCCTTCAGGGGAAGCGCCCCCGCCGCCGTCAGCGCCGAGTATTCCCCGAGGGAGTGCCCCGCCGCGCAGAGGGGGACGATCCCCGTCTCCGCTTCGAGCGCCCGGAAGGCGGCGACGCTCACCGTGAAGATGGCCGGCTGCGTGTTTTCGGTCCGCCGGAGCTCCTCCTCGGTCCCCCGGAAGCAGAGCTCCGCCATGTCCCGGGACAGCGAATCGGACACCTCCGCGAACACCTCCTTCGCGGCTGCGCTGGATTCATACAGCTCCCTTCCCATTCCGGGGAACTGGGAGCCCTGCCCTGGAAACAGAAGCGCGATCGGCACGTCCTGCCCCTACATCCGCATCAGCGTTGCGCCCCAGGTGAGGCCGGAGCCGAACGCCACCAGCAGCACGAGGTCGCCCGGGCCGAACCGGTTCTCCGTCTTCGCCTCGGCGAGCGCGATGGGAATCGACGCCGCGGAAGTGTTCCCGTACTTGTCCAGGTTGACGAAGACCTTCTCCGCCGTCACGCCCAGCCGCTTCCCCACGGCGCTGATGATCCGCAGGTTCGCCTGGTGCGGGACGACCAGCGTCAGGTCGTCGACGCCGTACCCGGCGTCGGAGAGGACCTTCAGGGCCGTATCGCCCATCTTCGTGACGGCGTGCTTGAACGTCTCGTTGCCCGACATCCGCAGGTAGATCATCCGCTGGGAGATCAGGTCCGGCGTCAGGGGGTTGACCGTCCCCGGCCCGGGGATGTTGATCAGCTCCCACAGATTTCCGTCCGATTGGAGCCTGCACGAGAGGATCCCGTCCCCGTCGTCGCACTCGGCTACGACCGCCGCCCCCGCGCCGTCCCCGAACAGGATGCATGTCGTCCGGTCCGTGTAGTCCACGAGCGAGGAGAGGATTTCGGAGCCGACCACGAGGACCTTCTTCGCCCTGCCCGCCCGGATCTGGGCGTCGGCAATCTGGAGGGCGTAGATAAAGCCGGAACAGGCCGCGCTGATATCCATCGCGCTGGCGTTCGTCGCACCCAGCTTCATCTGCAGGAAGCAGGCGGTTGACGGGATCACCATGTCCGGGGAACAGGTTCCGAGGAGGATCATGTCGATTTCCTCGGGACGGACCCCGGCGTCGTCGAGCGCCTTCCTCGATGCGACCAGGGCGACGTCGGAATTCGGCGTGCCCCTCTCCGCGATCCGCCGGACGCGGATCCCCGTGCGCTCGACGATCCAGCTATCGCTCGTCTCGACCATCTTCTCGAAGTCGTAATTCGTCATCTTCTTCGGGGGCGCGTGCATTCCCAGCCCCACGATCTTCGATCCCACATTACCCTCCCTGTCAGTGGATCGTTTCCGGCGAGGACGGTCCCCAGCCCGCTAGACCGGCGATTGCCCGTGCTTCGCGATCGACCGGGCGATCTCGTCGTCGAGCCCGAAGCGCGCCATCGAGGCCGCGGCTTTCACCGCGTTCTTGATCGCCTTCTGGTCAGACGCCCCGTGGCAGATCATGACGCCGCCCCGCACTCCGAGCAGGGGGGCGCCGCCGTACTCCGCGTAATCGAGCTTCTTCCGGACGTTGCGGATCGCTCCGTGCGCCAGCACGACGCCGGCCTTTGCCAGGAGCGACTTCTCGATCTCAGCCCTCAGGAACGGCCCGAAGGCCTGGGCCATCCCCTCCATCGTCTTCACCGCGACGTTTCCCACGAAACCGTCGCACACGAATACGTCCGCCTTCCCGGCAAAGAAGTCGCGCCCCTCGGCGTTGCCGACGAACCTCAAGCCGGTCTGGCGGATCAGATCGCAAGTTTCCCGCGTGACATCCGTTCCTTTCGTATCCTCCTCCCCGATGCTGACCACGGCGATGCGGGGAGCCGGAATCCCGAGGAACTTCCGCGCGTACACCTCGCCCATGACGGCGAACTGGAGCAGGTGAGCGGGCTTGCAGTCCACGTTCGCGCCCGCGTCGATGAGGACGATCGGGCCGTGCGGGGTGGGAATGGTCGCCGTGATCGCCGGGCGGTCGATCCCCGGTATCTTCTTCAGGATCATGAGCCCGCCGACCATCACCGCGCCCGAGTTCCCGGCGCTGACGAAGAAGTCGGCCTTCCCCTCCGAGACGAGGGAGATCCCCACCCGGATCGAGGAGTCCTTCTTCTTTTTAAGCGCGACGCCCGGGACATCGCACATTTCCACGACCTCGGAAGCGTGGACGATCTCGACGCCTTCCGCGGAGACACCCGCGGCGCCCAGCTCCTCCCGAATCCGCGGCTCCTGGCCGACGAGGATCACGGAGAGTCCGTTCTCCCGGATCGCCTGGACCGACCCGCGAACGACTTCGCGCGGGGCATGGTCCCCCCCCATGGCATCCACGGCGATTTTCATCTGGTGGATGATGGGATCAGGCTTCTTCTTTTTCTATGATTTCCCGGCCTTTGTAGGTGCCGCACGTGGGGCAGACGGTATGAGGGCGCTTGACCGCCTTGCACTGCGGGCAGGTGCTCACGGCCGGCTGGGAGAGCTTCTTGTGGGTGCGCCGCTTGTCTCTGCGGCACTTGGAACCCCGTCGTTTCGGATTCGGCATGGTTTACTCCTTTTTCCCTTTCAGGTTCTTCAGCACGTCGAACGGGCCGGGGTCAGGGCGCGTCGCGCAGGAGCACTCCTCCCGGTTCCGGTTCGCCCCGCAGGTGGGGCACACTCCCTTGCAGTCTTCCGAGCAGACGACCTTCAGCGGGATCTCGAGTGCCACCTGTTCCCAGAAAACGTCGTTCACCTCGATGCCCTTACCGTCATAATACCCGACGTCCATGTCCTCGGCGTGCAATTCCACGGCGCCGGCGCCCTTCGGCCCCTCGCCCTTGGGCATGAGGACGGTTTGAAACGCCTTCCCGAAACGGACCGGAACCGTATCGGAGCAGCGATCGCAGGGCGACTCCCCTTCCGCCTCGAACGACCCCTCCACCAGCATCTCCCCCGACTCGACGGAGAGCTGCAGCTCCGCGTCGATCAGGCGGCACACCGTCAAGGGTGCAGGGTCCATCCCCTCGAGAATCCGGGGGATCGAGGCCTTGCCCCTGGAGGCGAAAACGTCGAGCCCCCCGCCGGGTATTTCCGTCACCCGAATGTACAAAGCGCAAGTATCCCTTAAAAGTAAAGAAAACACTATAGGCAACCGGCCCGTCCCTGTCAATCGCCGAATAACGAAAATCGATGTATCATAAAGACCATGGAACGGAAGCCCGCCGTCGCAGGCCAGTTCTACCCGGGCACCGTGGAGCTGCTGGTCCGGGCTCTGGAGGAGCTGACCCGGGAAGTGGACGAGAAGCTTCCGGCGATCGGGGTGGTGGCCCCGCACGCCGGGTACGTCTACTCCGGGGCGGTGGCGGGAGAGGTCTATTCTTCGGTGCGGGTCCCATCGAGAACCGTCGTTTTCTGCCCGAACCACACGGGGTACGGGGAAGAGGCGGCCATCATGTCAGGGGGCGCCTGGCGGATGCCCTGGGGCCCCGTTCCCGTGGACGGCGACCTCGCCGGGAAGCTGAAAAGCGCATGCCCCCTCCTTAAAGAGGACGCAACGGCTCACGCCCGGGAGCACTCCCTCGAGGTCCAGCTCCCGTTCCTCCACAGGTTCCGCCCGGATTTCCGGTTCGTGCCCGTCGCCCTGGGCCGCCTGTCCCTGGAGAACTGCCGGGCGCTCGGCGAGGCGGCGGCAGGCGTTCTCGAGAAGGAAGCCGACCGTCCCCTGCTCGTTGCCAGCTCCGACATGTCCCATTACGTGCCCGACGCCCTGGCAAGGAAAAAGGATCGGCTGGCGATCGACCGGGTGCTCGCCCTCGACCCCGAGGGGCTGTACCGGACGGTCGTCCAGGAACGGATTTCCATGTGCGGGATGATCCCCGCGGCCGTCGTCCTGTTCGCCGCCCGGCGCCTTGGCGCTACGAAAGCCCTTCTGCTAAAATACGCCACTTCCGGCGACGTCAGCCGGGACTACGACCAGGTGGTCGGTTACGCAGGGCTCGCCATCCTCTGAAGGAACGAGGCAGTATCCATGCCTGACATCGTTACGCGCTTCGCCCCCAGCCCTACGGGCTATCTCCACATCGGAGGCGCCCGCACCGCCCTCTTCAACTGGCTCTATTCCCGCCGCTCGGGCGGCCGGTTCATCCTCCGGATCGAGGACACCGACCAGGAGCGGTCGACTCCCGAAGCCGTCAAGGCGATCATCGACGGATTGACGTGGCTGGGGATCGACTGGGACGAGGGCCCCTACTTCCAGATGGAGCGGATGGAGCTTTACCGGAAGGAAGCGGACCGTCTCCTTAAGGAAGGGAAGGCGTACCGCTGCATCTGCACGAAGGAAGAGCTCGACGCGCGGCGGGAGGAGATGAAGGCGCGTGGAGAGAAGCCCCGGTACGACGGCCGCTGCCGCGACCTCCCTCCCGAGGCGACGGAGGGGAAGCCGCATGTACTGCGGATCAAGACCCCACTTTCCGACCGGACGGTGGTGAACGACATGCTCCGCGGAGAAGTGGTCTTCGAGAACGCGGAGCTCGACGACCTCGTCCTGCTGCGGACCGACGGCTCCCCTACCTATAACTACGTGGTCGTCATCGACGACGCCTCGATGAAGATCACGCATGTGCTGCGAGGCGACGACCACCTGAACAACACGCCGAAGCAGGTCATCCTCTACAAAGCGCTCGGCTATCCGCTGCCCCGGTTCGGCCATTTCCCGCTGATCCACGGGATGGAGGGCGGGAAACTTTCGAAACGGCACGACGACGTATCGGTGACGGCGTACCAGGAAAAAGGATTCCTCCCGGAGGCGATGGTGAACTACCTCGTCCGGCTCGGGTGGGGGCACGGCGACCAGGAGATCTTCACCGTCGCCGAGATGCAGGCCTACTTCTCGCTGGAGCACGTCGGAAAGTCGCCCTCGAAGTTCAACCTCGACAAGCTGCTCAGCGTCAACGCGCACTACATCAAGACGGCGGAAGCCGCGCGGATCGCGGAGCTGCTCCTCCCCTTCCTCGCCAAGCGCGGGATCGAGGAAAAGGCGACGCCGTGGCTGGTCAAGGTCGTCAAGACCCTGCAGGAGCGCTCCCGCACCCTCGATGAGATGGCCGACTCCGCCGAATTCTATTTCCGGGAGAAGGAGGCCGACCCGAAGGCGGCGGCGAAGTTCCTCACCCCCGAGATGGCTCCGGTGCTGAAGGAGATCGCGAGCGAGTTCGCCGGCCTGCCCGATTTCTCCGCCGAAGTGGAAGATGCACTGAAACGGGTCGTGGAGCGGCGCGGCGGGAACCTGAAGGTGCACCAGCCGATTCGGGTCGCCATTACGGGTTCGGCCGCATCGCCGGACCTGTTCGACGTGATGCGGATCTTGGGCAAGGACGAGGTGGTGCGGCGGCTGACGAAGGCGGCGGAGCGGATCGAGTAGGCGCGAGCCCTGTAAAGCGTTACCTCTTAATTTCCTTCAGGAAATCGCCGACGGTCTGGACGATCACGCCTGCCGTTTCTTCCGGCTTGTTCATGATGGGACCGAAATGGCGCAGATCTCCGGTCAGGAAGCGGGAAGCCCTGCAGCGCACCGCCGCGGCGAAAACGGGCCGATCCTTCTCCGGAAGCGACACCTGGCATCGGTCGCCGGCGACGCACGGCACGACGCGGACCTTTTCGAGGATCTTCTCCAACCTGTCCGTGCAATCCGGATATTTCCTTTCCAGGTTGTGGCGCGCTTCCAGCACGCAATATTCGCTGGTCGCGGCCTCCCATTTCCGCCCGGACAGGTCGATCAGCAGCGCGGCTTTCCCCTGCGGATTGTGCGCCGCGGTGAAGAGGACGTTCGCGTCCAGGAAGAGCCGGATCAACGGCTACGACCCGCTTTCCTGAGGATCTTCTCCCTCTCTCCCGGCTCAAGGCGGTCATCCCGGTCCCACCCGGCGATTTCCTCGTCCGTGTAGATATCGAGCTCCACGACAGCCGCGGGACGCAGCACCAGCTCCCCACCGCGTTCCTCGGCCACCACGATCCCACCGGTCTAGATCCCGAGACGTCGCCGGATGGATTCGGGCAATGTGATCTGCCCCCTCCCGGAAACCATAAGATTCTCTTTCATCGCATGCCCTCACTGAAGCGAATTTCTGATTTTCAGATTATCGGATTATCGGTAATTATGCAATATCCGTCGCCCTGATTTCCTCTCTCAGAAAGGGTTTCATCACTTCCATACCCTTGAATGCAGTCAGGCCAGAGACCGTTATAAATGTCCGCTTGACGCCGGCGAGCCCCATCGGGTAACCTGCTGTTTCCGTTGAGGAGTGGTGAAACGGCATCACACCTGGCTCTGGACCAGGTTTTCCAGGTTCGAATCCTGGCTCCTCAGCCAACGGTCCCATCGTCTAGTGGCCCAGGACACCGCCCTCTCACGGCGAAAACGCGGGTTCGAACCCCGCTGGGACCGCCACATTATTGTAGATAAAAGAATAGGTACCTCCGGAGGTACACCGCCGCAGCCCCGCCGGGGCCATTTACTTCCACTTCCACTGTCTGTACCGCTTCCTCAGTGATCTCAGAGGCATGCCAACCTCCCACTTTATCAGAAAGAGGAGATGGCCCTCCCGATGAGTAAAGACTTGAAATCGCCGCCCCCTGCCCAAACCGCACTAAACTGTCCAACAAATCTCATTCCCGACTCACCTTCGTCGGAAGACCGCTTCGGTCCTCATCAGGATATTGCCAAGGCCATAGCTAACCTCATACGTTCCGGAGACGGAGGACGTCCCATCGGACTGACCGGAACATGGGGCTCAGGTAAATCCACAGTGGTTGCCCTCCTTCGTAAAGAGATCGAAACATTTCCAAACCACCGAATGCTTGTGTTTGACGCGTGGGCCCATGACGGCGACCCACTTCGACGGACTTTTCTCCAAAGTCTCATCCGCTTTTTCCGAGATGCTTATCCGAACTGGATCTCGAAGGAGTCTTGGACGATTCGCGAGGCAGACTTGGTACGGCGCAGGAAAGTTTCTGAAACGGAAACCTCTCCGCACCTAACTCCGGCGGGCAAAGCTCTTGGGATATCAGCTTTATTAATTCCCGTCGGTAGTGCCTTGTTTTCACAAGGATTGCGAGACGGTGCGTCTTTGTTGCACACTGGCCCAGTTAGTCTTGCAACCCTTTTCGGTTTCCTCTTGACCGTGAGCCCTCTGCTTGTCCTTATTTGTTTCGCTTTGGCCTACCGTATGAAATCTCGGAAAGGCGATCCAGTTCATATAGAAAGCGCAAATCTGATCGCCATTTTCATCCAGAAGGCTGAGACGAAAACACGCACTGAAACAACTGAAACCCCTGATCCCACATCGATAGAATTCGAGAAAACTTTTACGGATCTAATGGGAGAGGCACTCGAACCAGCTGAAAACAGGTTCGTGTTGGTTATGGACAATCTTGACCGAATTGAGGCGGACGGGGCCTTAAAGATTTGGTCTACACTCCAAACATTTCTGCAATTGGACACGGGAAAGCACGCTTGGTTAAAAAAGCTTTGGGTAGTAGTACCGTTTGACCAAAAATCCATATCGAGGCTTTGGGAAAAGAACGCTCCCCAGGCTAACGAATCTGGTGAGAACAAGAAACACAGCAATTTTGCGTCGTCGTTCCTTGATAAAACATTCCCGATACGCTTTGACGTACCACCACTTGTCCTTTCGGACTGGCGGGCGTACCTCATTGAAATGCTTAGAGAAGCGTTTCCCAATCACCACGAGGAAGAATTCGAGACTATCGCGCATTTGATGGCTGTAGAGAGAATGGACGGAACGGTCTCACATACCCCCCGCGAGATCAAGATGGTTGTAAACCAAATCGGAGCTCTACACCGCCAGCGCCAAGACATAGTTCCACTTCCGCATATCGCATACTATGTCCTGCTTCAACGGGATCATGCTGAAGTGCTAAAAGGCCTGACAGACAAGACGTTCCCTTCAGAAGAAGCTGCTGCCATCCTCGGTGATAATGTCCAAGATAGCTTAGCCGCGTTAGCATTTGGCTTGGAGGTTTCTACCTCCCGGCAACTCCTTCTTGAACCAATATTGCTCGCAGCACTTTCCAAACCAGATATAAAAACCCTTTTAACACTAAGAGATTCAACGCGCGGATTCTTTGACGTCTTAGATGAAGCAGTGGTACATGGAATAAAGGATTGGCAAAAGACCGCTGGGATAAAGTTGCTTCACGCAGTCGCTGCTTTACATGATAGCAACCTCCTTGAAACACATAATTCATGTCGTGTCGAGCGATTGCTTGATAGAATCGCATACGCCGCCGTATCGGTTGAACAATTTGCACCCTTGACCAAAGATGCAGAGAACGGCTTTCTGTTACTTATCAAACAGAAGGCATCATCAGCCGGCCCATTGTTTCGTGCATACCAGAATACTATGCG
>JBFLWB010000116.1 GCA_040758155.1 Thermodesulfobacteriota bacterium | reverse complement strand
TTGCGGGGTGGTCAGCTCGGGGGCGCGCCGCGGGGCCCGCCGGATCTCCTCCGCGTCCTCCCGGAGCGGCGAGTTCCCTTCGAGCCCGCCCAGGAGCGACTCGCTGTATCCGAGGACGACCGTCAGCAGGTTGTTGAAATCGTGGGCGACCCCTCCGGCCAGCCGTCCCACCGCCTCCATTTTCTGGGACTGGCGGAGCCGTTCCTCCAGGTTCCTGCGCTCCGTGATGTCGGTGACGATGGAAAACAGCAGCGACCGTCCTCCCACGTTCACGGGGGAGGAATGGACTTCGACGGTGCGGATCTCGCCGTCCGCCAGCCGATGCCGGAAGACGAAATGCTCCCGTTCCCTGTTCAGCGCGCGCATCCGCTCGGCGGTCAGCTCCGCCTCGGGCAGCGTGTTGATCCGGCCGATCTTCATGGCGCGCAACGTTTCCTCCGTGTATCCGTAGAACCGCGCCGCCGCCGGGTTGGCGTCCTCGATCCGCCCGGTGTAGGGATCGATCAACAGCATCACGGAGCTGTTCTCCCGGAAGATGTTGCGGAAGCGCTCCTCGCTCTCCCGAAGCCGCCGCTCGGCCTCCATTTCCCTGCGCTGCCGGAGGCCGGCCACCGCGAGCATCTCCGCGAAGCGGGCCAGGAAGGCCAGGTTTTCCCGAAGGGTCCGTTCGGAGACGACCGGGACCCTTTTCACGGCGTCGATGTAGGCCGCTTCGTCGAACCCGTATTTCCCCGCCTGGGTCCGGAAAATATCCAGGTCGGGCTCCTCGAGGAAAAGCTGCCCCGTGAAGACGCTCCCCAGGTGCTCTCCCTCGATGACGATCGGCGTCGCGGCGTCCACCAGCCCGTGGGGACACCGGTACACGATCGAAGGGTCCGCCTCGTGCAGGTGCCGGGCGATGTGCCGGTCGCTTTCGATGCACCGCTTCTCGGCTTCCGGGTGGAGGCGGTGGAATTTCATGCACACGTCCTGCCACCCCGAGCGCGTGTGGACGTTCCCGTCCGAATCGATGATGGCCGAGGGGATTCTCGACGCGACGTACAGGCTGTCCAGCGCGAGCTGGAGGGCGGGAATATCCAGGAGATCCGCCAGCTTGTATTTCATGCCTTTCCGGATTCTCCTCACCTTTCCCGGTCGAGCACCTGCCGGACTTTCATCGCGAGTGCCGCCGGGGTGTACGGCTTGTTGATGAAATGCAATCCGTCTTCCAGCACGCCCTGATGGGTGATGGTGTCCTCGGTGTATCCGGAAGCGAAAAGAACCACGGCCTCGGGGTAGCATTCGCGCAGGCGCCTGGCCAGCTCCGGGCCGTTCATTCCCGGCATGACGACGTCGGTCAGCAGCATGTCGATCCGTCCGGGATGGCCGTTGAGGGCCGCAAGCGCCTCCTTGCCGCCGGACGCTTCCAGGACCCGATATCCGCGCCCGGCCAGCGTCCTGACGCAGATCTTCCGCACCATGTCGTCGTCCTCGACGACGAGGACGGTTTCCGAGGGCGCGCGCCCCTCGTCCGGAGGCTTTTCCTTCTTCGGCTGCTCCAAAACGGCTTCGACCCTCGGCAGGTAGACCTTGAAGGTCGTTCCCAGGCCCGGTTCCGAATACACCTCGATCGATCCGCCCTCCTGCTTCACCGACCCGTAGATCATCGCCAGGCCGAGTCCCGTTCCGCTTCCCTTGTCCTTCGTGGTGAAAAACGGCTCGAAAATATGCGTCCTGACCTCTTCGGTCATCCCGTGCCCCGTGTCGGACACCGCCATCATGACGTAACGCCCCGGCCGGACGTACGGGTGCCTGGAGCAGTAACCGTCGTCGAGGTCCACGTTCGCCGTTTCAATGGCGATCCTTCCCCCTTCCGGCATCGCGTCCCTCGAATTCACCACGAGATTGACCAGGATCTGCTCGAACTGCCCCGGGTCGAACTTCACAAGGCCGAGGCGCTCCTCCGCGACGGTCCGCAGCTCGATCTTCTCCCCGATGAGGCGGACCAGCATGCGCTGTATCTCGGCGATGTGATCGTTCAGGTTCATGATCTTCGGCTCGATGACCTGCTTCCGGGAAAACGCAAGCAGCCGCTGGACCAGCCGGGCCGCCATCCCGGA
>JBFLWB010000115.1 GCA_040758155.1 Thermodesulfobacteriota bacterium | reverse complement strand
ACTGGAAGCCGGAGCGCTCGTACAGGATCGCGCTGTTGTACGACAGCGGCTCGAGGAAGTAGAACTTGTGGCCCACGCGCTCGAAGAAGACGTCCCACGCCGATACCATGTCGCTCCGGATCCTCATGCCGCGCCGCACCTGCCCGGGGCAAAGGCCGGCCTCCATCGCCCGGATCTCCTCGGGAAGGTTCCGCCGCGCGGTCCCGAAGTACGTCTCGAGGCCGTTCTCGTCCCGGTCGACCGTGAACCGCTCCCCATCGGGGTCGTTCACGATGATGAAGGAGATCTCCATCTGCCCGAAGGGGGAATTCGAGACGTCGAGGAAGTACGCGGCGTCCGGGTCGGACGGGTCGCGCCGGAGGTCGATCTGGAAGAAGGGCATCTTCTCCGGGCAGGTGATCTTCAGGCATTCCCTGCCCTGCGGGTTCCGGAACGTGCAGGGGTCGATGGCGAACTTCTCCAGCAGCCGCGGCGGCACGAGCGTCGCCAGCAGGGCGGTCCGCTCCTCCGCCCGCATCGCGTTGATTTCGTAGATCGAGACCGGCAAAGGTTCCCCTTCAGTCCTTTTCGTAGAGCGCGTCGAGCAGGTGCCCGTACTTTCCGACCACCACTTTCCTCCGGATCTTGAGGGTCGGCGTCAGCTCCCCCGTCTCCTGGGAAAAGTCGTTGCCCAGCAGCACGAACCGCTTCACCTGCTCGAACGACGCCAGCCCCCGGTTGATCCCGTCGACCCGTTCCCGGATCAGCTTCTCGACCTCCGGGAGCTTCGCCAGCGCCTGGATCTCCCGCTCCCGGATTCCGTGCTTCCCGGCCCATGCCAGGAGCTCGTCGGGAGACAGGGTGATCAGCGCCGTGAGATACTTCTTCCGGTCCCCGTACACGAACGCCTGGCTGATGAACGGGTCGTTCTTCAAAAGGTTCTCGACATTCTGCGGGGCGATGTTCTTTCCGCCGGACGTCACGATGATGTCCTTTTTCCGGTCGGTGATCCTGAGGAATCCGTCTCCGTCGAGGACCCCGATGTCGCCGGAATGGAGCCATCCTTCCGGATCGATCGCCTCCTTCGTGGCGGAGGGGTCGTTGTAGTACTCCTTGAAGATGTGCCGGCCCCGGATGAGGATCTCGCCGTCGGGCGCGATGCGGACCTCCGTGCCGGGAAGCGGGATCCCGACGGTCCCGAACTTGTAGTTGTCCAGCCGGTTGCACGACGCGATCGTCGAGGTCTCCGTGAGGCCGTACCCCTCGATGATGAGCACCCCGAGCGCGTGGAGGAACTCGGCGATCTCCTGGGCGAGCGGCGCGCCGCCGGAGACGAAGAAGCGCAGCCGGCCGCCCATCCGCTCCCGGATCTTCCCGAAGACCAGCCGGTCCGCGATCGAGTTCTTCCACGCAAGGAACCCGGGGATCGCCTCCCCCCGCTGCTTGCGGCGGGACACCTCGCGCCCCACCCCGAGCGCCCACCGGAAGATGGCCTTCTTCAGCCCCCCGTCCTCCTCGACCTTCGCAAGGACGCGGGCGTAGAACTTCTCGTACAGCCGCGGGACGCTGACCATGATCTCGGGGCGCACGACGGCCAGGTCCTCGGCCACCGTCTGGAGCCCGCGCGCGAACGCCGTGACCGTCATCGCGTCCCAGGTGATGAAATGCTCGATCCGCCCGAGGGAGTGCGCCAGCGGGAGGAACTGGAGGAACATCGATCCCCGCGGGATGTCGATCGCCTCCAGCGTGGATGTCACGTTGAACGCGTAGTTGCCGTGGCTCGTCAGCACCCCTTTCGGCGGGCCGGTCGTCCCCGAGGTGTAGATGATCGTCAGGTCGTCCTCGGGCCGGATCTCCTCCGTCCGCCGCTCCAGGGCGCCGGGATTCGCCGCGCCGTATTCCCGCCCCCGCCTTTTCAGCTCTTCCAGAGAGACGGTCCGGTCCTTCCCCGCGGGATCCCCGGTCATCGTCACGACGGCGGCGAGCCCCGGGAGCCGGCCGGCGCACCAGGCGACCTTGTTGAACTGCGGCTCGTCCTCGACGACGACGGCGCTGGCGCGGCAGTGCGCCAGGATGTACTCCACCTGGTCGGGAAGGCTCGACGGGTAGATCGGCACGGGGATGAAGCCGCCCAGGATCGCGCCGATGTCGGCCAGGCACCATTCCAGGCGGGTGCCCGAAAGGATCGCCACGCGGTCGCCGCGCGACAGCCCCGCGGCCATCAGCCCGAGGCAGATCTCCCGCGCCGCGTCGCCCGCCTGCCGGTACGTCACGGGCGTATACACGCCCCTTTCCGGTACCATGTACCTCACCGCGTCGCCGCCCTCGGCGATCCGGTTCAGGAACATCCTGTTCAGCGTGGTTTCCTTCAATGGGTTCCCCTCGCGGACGCGTTCTCAGCGGAAGAACGGCAAAACGTCATCGTATGTTACCATCCCCCGGCGGAGCAGATCGTGGACGGATTCGACCGCCGGGTAAAAATCTTCCTTGACGAGCGCGCCGAGTTTTTCCTCGAGGTCCATGTCCGATGCGACGATGTTCTCCACCCCCGGCGTGAACGGCAGGAGCTCGATGAGCGCCATTTTCCCGGAATAGCCGGTCCCGCCGCATTTCGGGCACCCCGCCGGGAGGTAGAAGGAGAAGTCCGTCACGACCCGCTCCAACTCCTCCCGGTAGCGTTCGCCCACCATCCTCAGGGACGGCTTCGCCGGCACCGCGCGCCGGCAATCCATGCAGAGCAGCTTCACCAGCCGCTGGTGCATCGCAAGCCGCACCACGTGCGCCAGGGTGAACGGATCGACGTCGAGCGTCAGCAGCGTCCGGAGGGTCCGGTCGAAATTGTGCCTGCGGATGCCGCACAGGACGACCATCCCCGATTCCGCGAGGTGGACCAGCGCGGCGAGATCGTCCGGCTCGGAGATGTTCTCGATCATCAGAATGTCGGGCTCGAGCGACTCCGCGAGCCGCGGCCAGCTCCGGGAGTATCCCTCCTCCATCTGGCTCCGCAGAAGCTGGATGTATCCCTCGTTGCGGAACCGGTGCCGCTCCTCCACCGTGACCACGCGCCTCCCCGGGCGGTTCGCCTGCCGCAGCATGGCGTACAGCGTGGTGGCCCCCCCTTCGGGACCGGGGGAGGAAACCAGGAACAGGCCGTCCCCCCTCCCCAGCACCTTCTGCGTGATCTCGTACTGCGCGGCGTTCAGCCCGATGGAATCGAGGGAAAGGCCGGTCCGCAGGTCGGGGACGATCTTCACGATCACTTCGGGTCCGGAAAGCCCCCGGACGAAGCTCGCCTGGCAGGCCGTGACGCCGGAGGACGATTCGATGTGGAAGACCTTCTCGGAAAGGCCGGACGGCGACACCGCCGCGGACGAGAGCTCGAGGAACGCCTCCTGGAGGATCCCCCTGCGCCGCAGCGGGCACGAGAGCAGCAGGACGGGCTTCCCCTCGCTCCCTCCGCGCCCCTCGATGACCAGGTCCTTTCCGGCCGGATACATCCTCATGCCGGAAATCTCCCGGCTCGCGCAGTGCAGCAGCATCCGCTCGACCACGTGGCGGACGCCGCCGACGGACAGCCAGTCCTCGGCCTCCTCCCGCGTGATCGCCCCGCCCGTGATCTCCGCGGGCAGAAGGCTCTCCGGCTCCGGGTAGAGCCGGGAGATGATCCTGCCGATCGTGCGCCGGGGGCAGATCACGATCCGCACCGGCATCCCGCTCATCTCCTCGATGGAGGAAAACGCCGTGTGGCAGAACGGGTCCGCCGTCGCGACCGTCAGCCGGCCGCCTTCCCGGGAGATGGGAGCGATCAGGTTTTCCCGGGCCATCGTCTCCGGGAGCGCCTCAGCGAGCTCCACCGGCACCGAATCGGGCTCGATCTCCAGGAAGGGGATCCCGATCGTCTCGGCGAGGATCCACCCCCGGGCGTCCTGGTGAAGCCGGTTTCCCAGCACCGCGGCCTCGAGAAGAGGGATCCCGCGCACGGAGGCGGATTCCCGGATCTCCTTCATGTCGCCGGGAGTCACATAGCCGAGCCTCGCCAACCTGTCCAGGAGATCGGGGGTGCTCTGGGACACCGATGCGCATCCTCGAGGGCCGGAATTTTTTTCAACTTTATTAAAAAGGGGATGGAAAGTAAAATCCTATTATCCTTTATGAAATTACCATACACGGAGCGTCGCCCCCCGATGCGCAGGTTCCTGTTCGCGGTCCCCGCCGTCGTCCTGCTCCTTTCCGGATCGGGATGCATCGTAACAAGGTCGGCTTACGAGGTGAAATCGAAGGAAACGGACTCCTTGAGGAACGCCCTCGCCTCCCTGAACCGCGAGAAGGCGAAACTTGCGGAGGAAAACTCGGAGCTGTCGAAGCGGGTGGCCGCGGGGAAGGAAGCCGAGGCGGCGCTGGCGGGGCAGGTGAAGGAGAGGGATGAATCGCTGAAGCGGCTGGGAGAGAACCGGGTCGGACGGGAGCGTCTCATCGACGAACTGCTCGAAGGCGAAAAGGCGACGGGACGCAAGGTGCAGGAGCTGACCGCGCGGGCCGAGGGCTGCGACCGGGAGCTCGCGGAGGCGCGGCGCGCGGGCGCCGAAAAGGAGCGGGAGATCGCGGAGCTCGAAAACCGGAGCGCGATCCTCTCCGGCCGCATCGAGCGGATCCGGGAGGAGACGCGGGACCCGTCGCTGCGGATGGACGAGAAGCTTCGGCGGCTTTCCGCCGGCCTGGCGGAGGTCTCCCCGCAGATCGGCGTCATCCCCGTCGGGACGTCGCTGCGGATCGTCGTGCCCGAAAAGCTCCTCATCGGCGAGCGCGGCGGGAAGCTGACGAAAACGGGGACCGAGATCGTATCGAGGATCTCCGGGGCCGTGGCGGAGATGCCGGCGACCTCCCTTCTCGTCGTCACGGGAGGGAAGGACTCCGCGGAGACCGTCCGGGCAGCCGCGTCCGGCGGCGGGATCCCGCGGGAGCGGCTCCTCTCCCACGTCCGGGAGAAGGAGCGCGCCGCGGAGTTCCTTCTGTTCGGCCACTGACCCCGGGTAAGACAACTTAACGGGATTTCAAGGAGGAAACGGGATGGATGTCTTCACGGCGATGAAAGAGCGTCAGAGCATCCGCAAGTTCCGCAAGGAAGCCGTGCCGCGGGAACAGATCCTCCGGATGGTGGAAGCCGCTTCCTGGGCGCCCACGGCCGGGAACGCCCAGAACTTCCGGTTCATCGTCGTGCACGACAAGGAGACGCTCGCCCGCATGAAAGGCATCGTGGACGAGATCCTCGAGCGGATGACGGGAAAGGAAACCCCGCAGGGGAAACCCTCCAGCCACAACCTGTTCGCATACGCCCCGGCCGCCGTCTGCGTCGTGGGGATGCCCTTCGAGTCGTCCACGGACAAGGCGGTCCGCGAGAAGGACCCCGAGCGGTACAAGAGCCGCCGCTTCCAGGTGAACCCGGGGCTGCAGGGGATCTCCGCCGGGATCGCGCAGTTCCTCCTGGCCGCCCACGCGCTGGGGTACGGCGCCTGCTGGATGACCGGTCCCCTGATCGCCAAGGCGGAGCTCGAATCCACGCTCCTCGTCCGGCACCCGGAGGAGCTGGTCGCCGTCATCGCGCTGGGGAAAACGGATTCCGCCCCGAAAAAGCCGCCGCGCAAGCCCCCGGAGGAGATCGTCACTTTCCGGTAGAAGGGACCTTCTCGAAGCGGAGCCTGCGGATGCTGTGCCCCTCGGTCTCGATCACCGTGATCCGGTACCCGTGGGCCCGGAAAGTGACCCTTCCTTCGGGGATGTCCTGGAGGCAGTCCAGCGCGAACCCGCCGGCCGTCTCGTAAACGGGGCTCAAGGGAATATCGATCCCGTAATCGTCCCGGAGCTCCCGGACCGGGATCGAGGCCGGCACGGTCAGCGCCCCGTCCTTCTCCCGCACGGGGACCTCGGCGGGAGGCTCCCCTCCCGCGATGTTCCCGAGGATCTTCTCCAGCAGGTCGTCCACGGTGATGACGCCGCAAAGCATTCCGTGCTCGTCGATCACGATGGCCATGTGGGAGGGCGCGCGCTCGAACCGGCGGAACAGCCCCCCCATGTTCATCGACTCCGGAACGTAGACCGGCTTTTCGAGGAGGCGTTCCCAGGGAAGATCCTCTCCCGCCAGGAAGAGCGAGCGCGCCGGAAGGACCCCGACCACCTCCTCCCCGTTCACGGCAAGGACCGGATAGCGGGAGAACGAGGTTTCCCCCACGATCCGCCGCACTTCGGAAAGTGGGGCGCCCTGTCGCAGGAACACGACCCGGGACCGCGGCGTCATCTCCTCCGACACGGTCCGGTCGCCGAACCGGAGGATTCCCTCGATCATTCTCTCCTCGGTGGGACCGATCGTTCCGTGCTCCGCTCCCTCCTCGATGACGGTCAGGATCCCCTCCTCGGACCCGAAGCGGATATCCATCAGCGCCTCGGGGGAGAACTTCCCGGGAAAGAAGAACCGGCCCGCCCCCTCGACGGCCGCGGCGGGAAGCGCCGAGAGCCGCAGGATGCGCAGCGTCGCCGCCCCTCCCCGCAGGACGGCCTCCGGATGGACGAGTCCCCGCCGGGTCGCGATGTTCTCCATGAGGAAGACGAACAGCAGGTAAGACGCCGTCCAGGCCGCCGCGAGCCCCAGGCCGCGGAGCCCTCCCGCGCCGATCCACGCTGCTGCGGCGGCGTATCCCGCCGCAACGGCGGAGGCGATCTTCAGTAGCGCGGCGGCCGCCCACAGGGAAAACGGGAACCGCAGCGAGGGGTCCCTCGTCTTTTCGAGGATCTCCGCCGCGGTTTCGTTTCCCCGTTCCGCCGCTTCCGAAAGCCCCTCCTCCCCCAGGATCAGGAGGGAGGAACGGACCCCCGTGGCCGCCATTCCGAGCGAGGACAACGCCAGCGCGGCCGCGGCCCATACCAGAGCGCCACCCATGGATCACAGTATAACCGCATCAGGCAAGATCCTCATCGTCGACCCGCAGGTGCGTCATGGCGAGTTCCCGCCACCGTTTCCCTCCCAGGGCCTTCGCGAACCCGTCGACGGGAAGGCCGCCGTCCTGCATGACGGGGCCCAGCGCGGCGTCCTCCGCCGGGAACAGCTTCCTCAGGGAGTCTTCCATCCAGGACACCGCGACCTTCCCCGACAGGAGATGCCTGCCGTCGCAGGAGAGGCGGTCGGACTCCACCCGGAACAGCCACCCTTCCGCGTACGGGTCCCGTTTCAGGATCTCCGGGGAGCGGAGGACCTTGTCGTTCACCGCCGTGACCACGCCGCTCACGGGCGACAGCATCGGGACGACGGCGGCATCGACCTTGAGGCTCCACCCCGCCTTCCCCTGCTCGACGCGGGAGCCGACGGGCGGCAGCTCGACGGCGTCCACCGTCCCCACGAGCTTCTGCGCGAAGTCGGTCATCCCGACGCGGACCGGGCCGCTCTTCCCGCCCGGCGCCCCTTCCGCCTTCATCCAGCCGTGCCCCTGATGGAAGCTGTAGCCGTCCGGCACGCGGAACGTGCCGAGGTGGCGTCCCTGACCCTGCGGCAGGGTTTCCGTCTTCCGCGGAGGGGGACGCATCAGGAAGTACTGCAAGACGAGGAATCCGACGAAAAAGACCGCGGCGATCAGATACTCGATCCCCTTGGTCGCGTAGATGTCGACGAAGGTGAAACCGCCCATCCCGATCACCTCCGCTTTCCATCCGCACCCTTCCCCCGCGCCGGCGCCGGAAGACCGCTCCGGCGCCGGCACGGGGATCCGTCAGCGGGGGAACTCCTCTCCGTCGACGCGCAGGTGCGTCATGGCGAGCCCCCGCCACCGCTCCCCTCCCAGGGCCTTCGCGAACCCGTCGACGGGAAGGCCGCCGTCCTGCATGACCGGGCCCAGCGCGGCGTCCTCCGCCGGGAAGAGGTTCCTCAGGGAGTCTTCCATCCAGCTCCTCGCGACCTTCCCCGACAGGAGATGCCTGCCGTCGCAGGAGAGCCGATCGGACTCCACCCGGAACAGCCACCCTTCCGCGTACGGGTCCCGTTTCAGGATCTCCGGGGAGCGGAGGACCTTGTCGTTCACCGCCGTGACCACGCCGCTCACGGGCGACAGCATCGGAACGGCGGCGGCATCGATCTTGAGGCTCCACGCCGTCTTCCCCTGCTCGACGCGGGAGCCGACGGGCGGCAGTTCGACGGCGTCCACCGTCCCCACGAGCTTCTGCGCGAAGTCTGTCATCCCGACCCGGACCAGGCCGCTCTTCCCGCCCGGCGCCCCTTCCGCCTTCATCCAGCCGTGCCCCTGGTGGAAGCTGTAGCCGTCCGGCACGCGGAACGTGCCCAGGTGGCCCCCCTGCCCTGCCGGCAGCGTTTCCGGCTTCCCTGGAGCGGGCCGCATCACGCGGTACTGGAGCACGAGGAACCCGATGAAGAATACCGCGGCGACCAGGTACTCGATCCCCTTGGTCGCGTAGATATCTAAGAAGCTGAAACCGTCCATCTCGCCACCTCCGCTTTATTTTCGTGCCGCGCCGTCCTGTATTCGGGGTGCTCGCCGAGGATCGGCATCCGGTTGATGACCCACCGGAACACCCAGAGCTCCATGCTGATGACCGCCAGCGTCACCCACACTTCCTGCCAGGAGGGGTAATACCGCACCGCCTCGTACCACTTGAAGGCGATCACCGAGATGTTCAACCGGTTCAGGATCACGCCGAGCGCCGTCAGGAAGGCGGTCGCCTGGACGAGCTTCACGTTCCGGTTCCTGACCGCCACGACGTAGAGGACCATCGGAACCGCGGTGCAGCCCACGACCTCGAACAGGTACCAGAGGCCCATTCCGGAGAACAGCATCCCCCACTGGTGCCCGTGGATCAGGTCGATCCCCTTGAGGAACAGGTACGCGGCCATCACACTGGCGGAACCTTTCCCGAGGCCGAGGATGATGTTGTCGTAAGCCGCCTCGTGCCCGGGCTCCACGCGGCTCGAGAAGATCTTATGGGTGAACCGGCTTTCGATGATGATCATGGAGAACCCGGCGAACATGCTCGAGACGAAGAACAGGACCGGGATGTTGCTGGAATACCAGAGCGGATGGATCTTGGAGGGGGCCGAGAGGAACAGCGCGCCCAGGCCGGCCTGGTGCAGCGTCGACAGCGTGACGCCCAGGATCACCACGGCGGCGTTCGAAATCATGAGGATCCGGCGGACCCGGGGCCAGTTCAGCCATTCCGCCACCGCGGGCGCGGTCTCCAGGAACAGGCAGATCGTATACAGGAGGAAGTGCCAGGCGACGAGGAAGAGCACCGATCCGTACCCGTAGCCGTTGCCGATGATGGGATTGACCACGTTCCACGGGCGCCCCAGGTCGAGCAGCAGCGCCCCGCTGTAGAAGACGTACGCGAGGAACCCGTTCAGCACGGTCGCCCGCACGATGGGCTCGTACTTCTCGACCTTCAGGATGTGCACGGCGAAGCACAGCACGTACGCCCCGCCCGCGAAGGCCACTCCGGTCACGACGTCGAACCCGATCCAGATGCCCCAGGGATATTCCTGGCTGAGGTTCGTGATCGCGCCCAGCCCTTTCCAGAACCGGAGGACGATGAGGGCGAGCCCGACGACGATGATGATGCCGGTGATGACGTTGAACGGCGTGATCACCGGCCCCTTGGGCTTCAATTCCGCCAGGAAGAACTTGAAGCACCCCTTCAGCGTCCCGGTGTCGGGCGCGCTCCCTCCGCTTCCGACGACCGCCGTTTTCGATTCAGTTCCCATGTCCGTCCTCCTTCCCGTGACCTTCCTCTTTCCCGGTGACGAGGTAATTGAATCCGAACAGCACCGCCGGCCAGAGGATGTCCACCAGGGGGACGGACGACAGGAACCCCGAGGTCAGTTCGGGGTACGGCCTCGTTCCCAGGTCGTTCCGGTAGCCGAATTTCTCCATGGGGACGGCGGACAGGTACATGTAGCCCGTACCGCCGACCTCGTGCTCCCCGTAGATATGGGGATAATAACGGTCGGGGTTCTGGTAGATCCTTCGCTTCGCCTCCTCGATCAGGTCCCTCCGCTTGCCGAACAGCGTGGCTCCCTCGGGGCATGCCTGGGCGCACGCGGTCGGCTCGCCCTTCGCCACGAGATCCGGGCATCCGATGCATTTCATCACGTACGGAGTCGGGTCGTTGTAGTCGAACCGGGGGATGTCGAAGGGACAGGAAATCATGCAGTACCGGCATCCCATGCAGCGGTCCTTGTGGTAGACGGTCGGCCCTTCCGGCGTTTTCACCATCGCCTTGCAGAGGCACGCGGAAGCGCAGGAAGGCTGCGTGCAGTGCATGCACTGCTTCCGGACGAAGATCGGCTTGTCCTTGGTCTTCTCGTCCTCGAACCGGTTGATGACGAGGAACGCTTCCGGCGTGGTGTCGCGCTTCCTCTCGAACACGCCTTCGGTCGAGAAGGATTCCTTCGGCTCCGGCAGCTTGTTCTGCTGGTTGCACGCCTCCTCGCACGCGCGGCAGCCGATGCACTTCGTCGTGTCCAGCAACAGTCCGTAGAACTCGGTCGGCGCCTGCGCCTGCTTGCCCCCCGGCGCCGCCAACTGCGTGGATGCGGCCGCCTTCGCGGCGCAGAGGCCGCCGCTCGCCAACCCGGCCCACTTCAGGAATTGCCTTCGAGACGGATTCATGAGTCCCCCCCAGCGGGTTTGATGATTAACGGAGAAACGTCTCCGTGAATGCCTTGAAGGTCGCCTCGTCCATCTTTCCGACGACCCCGTCCGTGTGCGTACCTCCGTCGGCAAGGGTCGCGCCCACTTCCTGCAGCGTCCCCATCCGGAAGGTGATGAAGTCCTTGAACTTCGCCATCTCCGCGCGGAACCAGCCCTCTTCCTCCCGGTACTCCTTCATCCGCGCCATGTTGGCCCGGATGCGGGTCGGGCGGATCACCACGAGGTAATCGTCCTTGTAGGAGAATTCCCCGTCGTTCGCCCGCCGGAGATTCACGCCGCAGACCACGCCGTCCAGGGGGGACGCCAGGTGGACCTGGCGGCCGCCGTGGGCCAGGGTGAGAAGCGGATCTCCCTGCTTCACGGACCTTCCCTCGGAGGGCAGGATCACGTCGTCCACACGCCCGAGGATCCCCCGGAGGAACCGGTCGATCCCGATCTTTGCGACCCCCGCCGGCTGGAACGCGGCCCACGTGTGCCCGGGGTGGAACCAGATCCCGCCGGTCGATTCGTCCGCCGCCAATGCCTTGGCCAGCCTCTTTTCCCGGGACAGCAGCCAGATCCCGGCTCCCGCGAGGATGACCAGCGTCGTCACCGTAAGCAGCACCACCATCTTGTCCTCCTTTCCGCGGCTTCCCCGCGGAGTCGTTCTTGCCGCGGCCTCAGCCGATGAACAGGTTCGCGATCCTTTCCCACTGCGTGTCCGTCAGCTTCCCGCCGATGTCGGCCAGGGCGTCGCCCCCGTCGGTGGCGGTCATCCCCAGCTCCGTCGCGAAGGAGCGTTGGAGCCGCTCGACCTCCCAGGAGAGCCACTGCTGGATGCTGTTCCCGTGGAACAGCCCCTTCAATGCGTCGGCCTGCGCTTCCATCGAGTAGACCCACCCCTCCTGGAACGGGTCCCGGTTGATCAGGGACGGGTCGGATGCGAGGCGGGGATTCACTTCCGCCACGATCCCGTTGGAAGGAGACACCATGCGGACCGTCCGCGCGCCGGAGTGGATCAGGAAGGTGACGGCGTTCTCCTTGACGACCGATCCTTCCGACGGCAGGGAGACCCGGTCGATCTTCCCGATCAGCTTCTGCGCGAAATCGTCGATCCCGACCCTCACGCGGTGGTGGGTCTCCCCGGAGGGAAAGACCCAGATATGTTTCGGGTGGATATGGTAGTCGGAGCGGTAACGGAAGCCCCTTACCTGCTCGACCGCCACCTTCGGCCGGCTCCTTTCCTGGTACAGGGAGCAATCCGTGTAGCTGCAGGTGTTGCATACCCCCTTCGACGACAGGGCGCGGTCCAGCGGGATCATCTTCACCGGGAACGCCTTGCAGAAGGTGACCGTCTTGACTTCCAGGAATGGACACTTTCCCTCGCTCATCGCTTCCTCCCCTGCGCTCGTTACCCGGTCAAGCCCTGTGCCATGCGCCCCTGCCGGCGCCCAGCGCCAGCTTCAGCCCGTACCCGATGAGGATCAGCGCGATCATGGCGTAGAACATTGCGATCACCGCCTTTCGTCCGTATTCTTGTCTTGAAATACAGCAACGGCCGTGCCGGGATCCGACACGGCCGGGTCGCATTTCATAAGATATTGATTTATATGAGTATTACAGCAGGCAGTGCGCGGGAAGAAGCGTGCACCGAAATCCGGGATGTGTAGCGTATTTCTACATTCAAATGAAGATCACGGGAAAACTGTTTAAATTATAAAATGTTGCTGGTGTGTAAATTATCAACAGTCATTCGTGCAATTCCACACCCAACGACCTCACACCGGCCTGTCTCCCTTCAGATTGTGCTTGCGGATCTTGTTGTAGAGGGTTGCCCGGTCGATCCCGAGGATCTGCGCGGAGCGCTGGATGTTCCAGTTGTTGCTCTGGAGCACCTGGCGGATATGCTCCACCTCGATCTCCTCGAGCGACCGCCCCGTAACCGCCGCCCGCGCCTCCGACGGCAGGTCGAGGTCGGCTTCTCCGATCGCCCTCCCCCGGGAGACGACCATCGCCCTTTCGATGACGTTGCGGAGCTCCCGGGCGTTCCCCGGCCAGGGGTGATCCATGAGTTTCCGCATCGCCGGCTCCGTGACCCCCTCCATCTCCTTCCCCATCTCGATGTTGAACTTCTCGATGAAGCTCCCGACGAGGAGGGGGATGTCCTCCTTCCGCTCCCGGAGCGGCGGGATCCGGAAGGAGATCACGTTCAGGCGGTAGTACAGGTCGTCGCGGAACTTCCCTTCCTCGATGGCCTTCCGCAGGTCCCGGTTCGTGGCGGCGATGATCCGCGATTCGATGGCGATGACCTGGGATCCCCCCACGCGGGTGAATTCCTTCTGCTCGAGGACCCTCAGGAGGTCCTGCTGCAGTTTCAGGCTGATGTCGCCGATCTCGTCGAGGAACAGCGTCCCGTTCTTCGCGATCTCCAGCTTCCCCCGCTTGAGGGAGTCGGCGCCCGTGAAGGCCCCCTTCTCGTATCCGAACAGCTCGCTCTCCAGCAGCGTCTCGGTCAGCGCGGCGCAGGAGACGGAGATGAACGGCGCGGACTTCCGGTCGCTTTCCTCGTGGATGGCCCGGGCGAGGAGCTCCTTCCCCGTTCCGCTCTCCCCCTGGATGAGGACGGTGGAGCTGCTCCTGGCGACCGTCCGCACCATTTCGAAGATCCCGAGCATCTCGTCATTCTTGCTGATCATGTCGTGGAGGCGGTACTGCTTCTTCAGCTCCTTGCGCAGGAACTCGTTCTCCTGCACCAGTTTCCGGTGCTCGACGATCTTCCGGATCGACAGCGACAGGTCCTCCGGGTTGAACGGCTTCACGAGATAGTCGTAGGCTCCCTGCTTCATCGCGTTGACGGCGGTGTCCACGGTGGCGAAAGCGGTCATGATCAGGACGACGATGCCCGGCCGGAGCCTGCGCGCTTCCTCCATCAGCTGGAGCCCGTCCATCCCCGGCATCTTCAGGTCGACCAGCAGGAGCGTCCAGTCCCGTTCGGGAAGGCGCTCGAGGGCGCGCGCCCCGTTTTCCGCGGTCACGACTTCGTAGCCGTCCTCCTGGAGCCAGCTCGACAACGACTCCCGGACGATCTCCTCGTCATCGACCACCAGGATGCTGACTTTCTGTTCCATGTCTGCGTCATCCTCCGTTGATTCTGGCCTGCAGGAAATCGCCGCACGTCCTGCACATCGTCCTGCCCTTCATGTCGACGTCGTGCACCGTGTTGGAAAGGCGCATGACGCATTCCGGATGCGGACAGTGGATCAGCCCGTACGTGTGCCCCAGCTCGTGCAGGCATTCCTTGTGAAGCCGCTCGAGGAAGAGCGGTTCGTCGGGCTCCAGACCGTAGAACTCCTGGCGGAGCCGCGA
>JBFLWB010000114.1 GCA_040758155.1 Thermodesulfobacteriota bacterium | reverse complement strand
CGGTCATCCGGATCTTTTCGTCGACCGGAGTGTGGTCGATGCTGTTCTCTCCCACGAATTGAAGCGACTCGTCCCGGTCCCGCTTGTACACCCGGACGATCCCCTTGGGAAGCGGCATGCCGAGGCGCGACGCCTTGTCGTTGCGGAAAATCAGGAACACGGGGACCTTCCGGTTCCTCTCGATGTATCCGTGCGCCCGCCCCATGAAGTAATGGTCGCTACCCCGGAAGACGTATTCCTTGGAAACGGGTACGTACAGAGCGGAAAGGAGCCCCACCTGCTTCGACTGGTTGTTCTTCACGTCGGTGGGGCGCTGCAGCGTGTAGAGGTGGTATTCGAAGAGGGCCGATTCCCGGAATTGCGGCGCTGTCTCCTGCGAAGCCAGAGTCCTGGCAAGCATCGGCCTTCCCGCGCGCGCCGATTCATCGCGGACTCTGTTGACATCCCCCGCCACGAGCTTCAGCCGGGCATTGCGGAAATTCGCCCCGCTGCGGTTCTCCAATGTCACCCATGCCGACATGCCCGCCGTCTTCTCGTCCGCCTCCAGCACCAGGACATAGTCCGCCCGCCAGGTCATGCCTTCGGTGAGATACAGCGTCTCGAGCTGCCTCGATCCGCCCGAATCCCTGCGCAGCAGCCAGGACAAGGTCGGACGGGCAATCAGATCTTCCGGCACCTGCGGGAAGATGTAGTTGCCCGGGATGCCGAAGGTCACCTCGTTGTCGATCCGGAGGACCGGCTGGCCGTCGTTGTACGCCAGCACCGTCGCTTCCTTCTCGTCCTCCCGGTCCGTGTACGGATTGCGGTACCGGACGCGGATCGTCTTGCCGACGTATTTTTCGAGGAGCTTGGCCGGCGAGAGCAGGTCGTATTCGTAATTCTGCTCCAGGACCGACACGCCTCCCTTATCGGAGACCGCCTCCACGGACACGCTGGAAGGGATCACCCGGGAGGCCACGTCCATGAGCTGCAGCACGCTGTCGCCGCGGCTTAAAGTGACGTTCCGCCGGTCCTTCACCAGCCCCAGACCGGAATTGTAAATGGTGATCTCCGCCGAAATCCGGCCGGATTCCGTGGAAACCACCTTGGGGACCGCTGCTGGACGGGCGGCTTCCGATGCGGCCGCAGGACGACCCGGCGCAACCGCAAACGCCAGGAAAGAGACAAGAATCAGGAGACGAACCATGTCCGGCCTCGACATATGTCCTCCGCAGAATCGGACTTTGACGGAATGTATACTCAGCAGACCGGATTTTTATTCCATGTGCCGAGGATACCCGTCTGATCGCGTTCCTCGATGTTCACTACGTCGGCGAGGGGGCCCGCGCGGCCTGCGTCCTTGTGGAGACCTGGACGGAACTGCCCGGGATCCTGGTCATCGACGGATACGTCTGGCTTGGAGGAGACCGACGGCCGGGGCTGGGCGCCCATCTGCACGAGGCGTCGAACGGCATTCCCGTAGTGGGCATCGCCAAGACGAAGTTCAGAGGGCTGGAAGGATCGGAGCTGGTGGAACCGGACTTCCCCGGGGGTAGATCGAATTACTCCAGCACCGTTCCCTTCACGAACGGACGCCCTTCGGCCAGCGCCATGATGTTTTCCACGGTCGCCCGCGAAATGTCCGCCAACGCTTCCGCCGTCAGGAACGCCTGGTGCGCCGTAACCAGAACATTGGGAAACATCAGCAGCCGCGCGAGCTCGTCATCCTGCAGGATCAGGCCGGAAAGATCTTCGTAGAACACCCCTTCCTCTTCTTCATACACATCGAGGGCGACGCCTCCCAGTTTCTCCGATTTCAGCGCGTCGATGAGGGCAGCGGTGTCGACCAGTTTCCCGCGGCTCACGTTGATGAGGATGGCGCCGGGCTTCATCAAGTCCAGTGTCCCCCGGTGGATGATGAACTTCGTCTTCGGGGTCAGCGGAAGGTGCAGCGACAGCACGTCGCTTTCCCGGGCCAGGACATCGATATCGACATATTCCACGCCGTGCGACTTCGCCCAATTGGCCTGCGGAACCGTGTCGTACGCGAGGACCCTCATGCCGAATCCCTTGAGGATCCCGGCCGCGATGCGGCCGATCCTCCCTGTGCCCAGGATGCCCGCCGTCTTTCCGTACAGGTCGAAACCGACGAGGCCGACGAGAGCGAAATTCTGGTCCCGGACCCGGTTATAGGCCCGGTGGATTTTCCGGTTGAGCGTTAGCAGCAGCGCGACCGCGTGTTCGGCGACGGCATGGGGGGAATAATCGGCGGCCCGCGTCACGGGGACGTTCAACTCCCTGGCCGCGGCGAGATCGACATTGTTGTAGCCCGCGCATCTCAGGACGACGAGCTTCACTCCCTGCCGGACGAGGGCTTCGAGACAGCTCCGGTCCAGCCGGTCATGCACGAAAACGCATACCGCCTCGGACCCGGCGGCCGAGGACGCAGTCTCGGCCATCAGCCGGAAGTCCAGGAAACGCCATTGGATATCCGCATCCCCGGCGGCTTTCTGAAGAGATACCCGGTCGTACGGCTTGGTGTCGTAGACGGCGACTGTGATCATCGTGCCACCCCCATGGAACGATCAGGCGTTTCGAAGTGATGCCTTGATGCGCTCCCGCGCCGGTTCCGAAAGGGTCTCGCCCGTCGATCCATCCGGCCGATCCGTCGCGAGGTCGAGGCCCCGCAGCATGTCGCGGATCAGGAGGAGCTGCCGCTCGTATCTCGCGCACCAGCGGCATATGAGGATGTGAAGGCGCAGCTCGACCTTCCTGAACATGGGCAGCGACTCGTCCATCGACAGGGAGATCAGCCGGGTCGCCTCCTTGCAGCGCAGCATCAGGCCACCTCCTCGGGAGCTTTCCCGAGCCAGCGGGCTTCCAGGCACTTGCGCAGGCGCGCCCGCGCACGATGGAGGATCACCCACAGGTTCGTCTCGGTGACGCCTAAAACCTTACAGATCCCCTTCGTGTCCTCCCCATCGACCTCCCGTAGGGTGAAGGCGTTCGCAAGCGCCGGGGGAAGCGCGTCGAGGCATTTCGCCAACTGATCCCGGAAATCCTTCCGAAGGAGGAGTTCCTCGGGGTTTTCCCCCCAGTCCGCCGGGCCGGTCTTCCAGTGCCCGTCGGCGGCGAACGGTGCGTCCACCGCAGGGTCGGGCGGGTCTTCACCGAAGAGGGGGGCTTCCCTCGATTGCCCGCGGAAATGATCGGCGATCTTGTGTTTGAGGATGGCGGCCAGCCACGTCGCCTCGGACGACTCGCCGGAGAAGGAATCCCTGCCCCTGAGCGCGGCGAGGAACGCCTCCTGGACCAGGTCCTCCGCCAGCGACCGGTCCCTCACGCGCAGCATCGCGAACCGGAACAGGTAGTCCCCGTACCGGTCCACCCACTCCGACGGGTCCGTTTTCCGCACGCCGCGTGTCCTCGTGCTCCCTTTTTACCGGTAGCATACCATCCCCGCTTCGGCGGACCGATGTAAGGAATCCCGGTTTCCGGCGACGAAAGGGCAGAAGAGATCATCGAAGCGGGAGGAGGATGCGAAATGGATCGATGGACGAAGGCGATGATGGGAAGAGGGGAGTTCCTCCGCGCCGCCCTCCTGCTGGCGGGGAACGCGCTGCTCGGTTTCCCGTTCCCGGCGGGGCGGGCGCAGGCCGCGGAGGCGCCGCTGAAGATCTATTCCGCCGCGGCAGGGAGGTATGTCACCGTGAAAAAGGTCGTGAAATCGGACGAGGAGTGGCGGCGCCAGTTGACTCCCGAGCAGTTCCGCGTGACCCGGAGGAAGGGGACGGAAAAGGCGTTTTCGGGAGAGTACGACAAGCATTACGAGAAGGGGCTCTACCGGTGCGTCTGCTGCGGCACGGACCTGTTCCGTTCGGAGACCAAGTTCGACTCCAAAACGGGATGGCCCAGCTTTTATGCCCCGATCGCCGCGGAGAATATCCGCACCGAGAGCGACCGGAGCATCTTCTTCGTCGAAAGGACCGAGGTGCTCTGCGCAAGGTGCGACGCCCACCTGGGCCACGTTTTCGAGGACGGGCCGAAGCCGACGGGCCTTCGCTACTGCATGAATTCGGCGGCCCTGTCGTTCGTCAAGGCGGGAACGGAAGGAAAATAAGGAGGGAGGCCATGTCGATGCGGCGGGGATTCGGGACGGCGGTATTGTTTTCGTTCATTGCGGCCGCGACGGCCGCAGGGGGGGCCGATTCGATGGAGAAGGCGACATTTGCGGGCGGCTGCTTCTGGTGCATGGAGGAGGCGTTCGAAAAGATGCCCGGCGTGATCTCGGTGACTTCCGGCTATATCGGCGGACGCATCGACCATCCCACATACCAGCAGGTATCCGGCGGAGGCACCGGCCACGCGGAGGCGGTACAGGTCGTTTACGATCCGGCGAAGGTCGGCTACGACAAGCTGCTCGATGCCTTCTGGCGCAACGTCGACCCGACCGTCCGCGACCGCCAGTTCTGCGACGTCGGCTCCCAGTACCGGACCGGGATCTTCTTCCACAGCGAGGAGCAGCGCCTGCAGGCCCTCAAATCCCGGGAGGCGCTGGGCAAATCCAGGCCCTTCAAGGAGCCGATCGTCACCGAGATCACCAAGGCGGGAACGTTCTACCCGGCCGAGGAGTACCACCAGGACTACTACAAGAAAAATCCGCTCCGCTACACCTTCTACAAGACGAACTGCGGCCGGGAAAACCGGCTCCGGCAGCTTTGGGGCGAAAAGACCGGAAAATAAGTGGGAGAATGGAGGTCCATGCGACCCCGTGCGCTTCTCCTTGCCTTTTGCGCGGTTTCGGCCTTTCTCGCCTGCGACCCGGCGGGGTCTCCTTCTTCCGCGGGCTCGTTGACCTTCGCCGTGGGAGGCGCTCCCGCCGAGTTCGCGCACTGGGAGCGGGTTGCCCGCGCGTTCGAGCGGGAGACGGGGATCCGGGTCGAGCTGCTGCGGCAGCCCTCCGATACCGGCCTGCGGAGGCAGGGACTGACGGTGCCGCTCCAGGCGCGGATTCCATCCCCCGACGTGTTCCTGATGGACGTGGCCTGGGTCGCGCAGTTCGCCGCGTCCGGGTGGCTCGAGCCCCTTTCCCCGTACCTCGGAAAAGAGGGATGCCCCGGGAAGGAGGCGTTCTTTTCCCGGATGATCGACACGGTCGACACGCGCGAGGGCGCCGTGGTCGCCCTGCCCGTGTATGTGGACGCGGGGCTGTTGTACTACCGGAAGGATCTGCTGGAAAAATACGGGCTGTCCGGCCCTCCGCGGACGTGGGAGGAGCTTCTCCTTCGCTCGGAGACCGTCCAGGAGGGGGAGCGCCGCTCCAACCCCGGGTTTTACGCCTTCGCGTGGCAGGGGGCGCAGTACGAGGGGCTGGTGTGCTGCTTCCTCGAATTCGCGGGCCCGGCGGGGGATTTCCGCGTGGAAGACGGCAAGGTTACCGTCGATACGCCGCAGAACCGGAAAGCGCTGCGGTTCATGCGGAAGCTGGTCGGGGATCGCGGCATCTCTCCCCCGAACACGTACACGGATATGCGGGAGGAGGAGGTGCGCTCCTTCTTCCAGGGAGGGAACGCCCTTTTCGAGCGGAACTGGCCGTACGCCTGGCCGCTGCATGAGGATAAGGATTCCCCGGTCCGCGGGAAGACCGGGATCGCGCCGCTTCCGGGCTGGAATCCGGGGGAGGGGACGGCATGCCTCGGTGGATGGCACGCTGGGATCTCCGCCTTCAGCGACGCCAAGCCCGAAAGCGTGAAGTTCCTCTGCTACCTGGCATCTTATGACACGCAGAGGGACCTGGCGCTTCAACTCGGGTGGAACCCCGGCCGAAGGGATCTCTATTCCGATCCGGAGCTTCTCGCGAGGAACCCCCATCTGGGGACGCTGCGGGCCGTCTTCGAAAACGCCAGGCCCAGGCCGCTCCTTCCGTACTACGGCCGGCTTTCGGAGATCCTCCAGCGCCACCTGAACGCCGCGCTGTCGGGGACGAGCGGCCCGGAAGAGGCGCTTTCCGACGCGGAGAGGGAGATGCAGGCGGTCATTACCCGGTATCGATAGGATCGCGCATGGGCGAAGACAGGACACTTCGCGAGCTGCTCCGGGGCTACGCCTTTCTCGGCCCGCTCGTCGCCTTCCTGCTGGCGTTCGTCCTCGCGCCCGTGATCGGGACGTGCATCGACAGCCTCTACCGGGACGTCACGTTCCTGCCGCGGGCCTTCATCGGGCCGGAGAACTACGTGTCGCTGTGGTCCGACCCGGCGTTCCGGCAGTCCCTCCGGTTCACCGTCCTGTTCGCCCTGGCCTCCGTCCCCCTCGAGCTGCTACTCGGGCTGGCGTTCGCACTCCTTCTGAATCGCCCTTCGCCGGCGCGCGGGGCGCTCCGGGCGTTCGTTCTCATACCGTGGGCCGTGCCCGCCGCCGTTTCGGGCAAGGTCTTCGAGCTGATCTGCAATTTCCGGTTCGGGCCGGCGAACTACCTCGTGCAGCGCCTCGGGCTGGCCGATGCCCCCGTGAACTGGCTGGGGTCGCCGGAAGGCGCGTTCCTCGCGATCGTGGCGGCCGACGTGTGGAAGACCACTCCCTTCGTGGCGATCCTGCTCCTCGCGGGGCTGAGCGCGATCCCCGAGGAGCTGTACCGGCAGGCGGAGGTGGACCGTGCCGGCCCACTGCAACGTTTCACGAGGATCACGCTGCCGCTGCTGCGGCCGGTCGTCGTGGTGGCGCTCCTCTTCCGCACCATCGACGCGCTGCGCGTCTTCGACCTCGCGTTCGTCCTGACCCGCGGAGGGCCGGGCGGCAGCACCACCCCTCTATCCATGTATGGGTACGATGCGTTCACCGGCGGAGACATGGGGTACGGCTCCGCGGTGTCCGTCGTGCTGTTCCTGGTCGCCTTCGCCCTCTCCGTGGCGTACGTGAGGATCGGCAGGTTCGGAAGGGAGATGTCGTGAACGGGGAAAAGCGGATAGGGACGGCATACGCTGCCGGGGCCTGCGCGATGGCCGTTTTCTGCCTCGGGCCGATCGCGGTCATGGCGTTGACGGCCGTGAGCCGCCGCGCCGATTTCCTCGTTCCGGGCGTGGGCTTCGCCTTCACCGCCGGGCATTTCCTGGAGGTGCTCCGGGCGGAATCGCTGCATTTCCCGGAGTATTTCCGGAACAGCCTCGTCGTCTCGGGGATCAGCGCCGCGCTCTCCGTGTTCGTCGCGGCGCCCGCCGCCTACGCTCTTGCCCGGATGGCGCTTCCGGGCAGGATGGCCGTCCTTCTCGCCGTGCTCTCCGTGTCGATGTTCCCGCAGGTATCGCTGGTCGGCTACCTGTTCCGGCTGATGAGCTCCATGGGATGGGTCAACACGTACGTCGCCCTCGTGCTGCCGTACACCGCGTGGACACTGCCGCTGTCGCTGTGGATCCTGACGGGGTACTTCTCCCGGATCCCGCGCGACATCGACCGGGCGGCGCTCATGGACGGGTGCGGCCCCCTGGAGGCGCTCCGGAAGGTGATCCTTCCGGTTGCCGCCCCGGGCGTCTTTTCGACGGCGATCCTTGCGTTCATCTTCTCCTTCAACGAGCTGCTGTTCGCCCTGATGCTGACGACGGACCACCGGGCCCGCACGATCCCCGTGGGCATCGCCCTCTTCGAGGGACTGCACGGGGAGATCCCCTGGGGCTCCGTCATGGCCGCCGCGACGCTCACCGTAGCGCCCGTCGTCGTGCTCGCCCTGGCGTTCCAGCGGCGGATCGTACAGGGGCTGACCCGGGGGGCCGTAAAGGAATGAGACTCGACTTCCTGGACGTATCGAAGAGCTACCTGTCCGCGCGGGGAGCCGTCTCCGCGGTCCGTGGCGTGGACCTTTCCGTCGGGGACGGCGAGCTGTTCGTCCTTCTCGGCCCGAGCGGCTGCGGGAAATCCACGATCCTCAACCTCGCCGCCGGCCTGGAGCGCCCCACCTCGGGCGAGATCCGGTTCGACGGGGAGATCGTCGCCTCCCGGGAGGGGAAGGTGTTCGTCCCTCCGGGGAAGCGGAACGTGGCGATGGTGTTCCAGAGCTATGCGCTCTACCCTCACCTGAACGTGGGGGAGAATATCGCGTTCCCCTTGCGGGTCGCCGGGGAGGGGCGGGAGGAGATCGAGCGCTCGGTAGCGCGCACCGCTTCCATGCTCGGGATCGAGGACCTGCTCCGGTCCAGGCCGTCGGAGCTCTCCGGCGGGCAGCGGCAGCGGGTGGCCATCGCCAGGGCGCTGGTTCGCAAGCCGCGCCTCTTCCTCCTCGACGAGCCGCTCAGCAACCTGGACGCTGCGCTCCGCACGGCGACGCGGATCGAGCTGCGCCGCCTGCAGCGGTCCCTGGGCATCACCACCCTTTATGTCACGCACGACCAGACGGAGGCGATGACGCTGGGGGACCGGATCGCCCTGATCCGCGGCGGGCGCGTTCTCCAGGCCGGGACGCCGCGGGAGCTTTACGAAAAGCCGGCGACGCCGTTCGCCGCATCCTTCATAGGGCCGTACCCGATGAACCTGCTGGAAGCCGGCGTGGAGGAGGAAGACGGGACCGTTTTCGTCCGGATCGGTACGGCGCGGCTGCCGCTTTCACCGGACAGGGCATCCGGGGTGCGCGCCATCGGCTCGCGGAAGATCCTGTTCGGCATCCGCCCCGAGCACGCACGCGCGCATCAGGATCCGTCGGGTCCGGGCCTTCGCGGAACCGTGACGGCGGTGGAGAATCTCGGCCGGGAGAGCATGGTGACGGCCGACGTAGGGGGCGCCTCCATCCGGGCCGTCGCGGAGGAAGGCGCCTTGAAGGAGGGGGACGCCGCCCGGATCGAGATCCCGTCGGAATCGATCCACGTGTTCCCGCTCTGACGGAGACGGGGGGCGGGATGACCCGCCCCCCCGGGTCTCTCCTACTGCACCTTCACGAAGATCGGGTTGCTGTAGAACCAGAGATCCTTCCATGCCTCGTCGGCGCTGTTGTTGCCCGGGACATCGATGAGCGGGCTGCCGTTCGGGTCGGTCTCTCCCGCCTCGTTATATCCCTTGTTGGTCCCGCGGATCCGGAAATACGTGTTCGCTTCCATCTTCGGAACAACGAACGTCATGGTGGCGTATCCCTTGCGGTCGACCGTCCAGGAGGCCGCGTCGAAGGTCTTCACGATGCTCGCGGTAGGGTTCGTGTTCTCCGCGAACGCTGGATTCTCGGAGCCGTCGGCGAGGAATTTCGCGGGGCGGTCGTTCCCGAAACGGCCCTGGATCAGTTGGACGTGGTGGACGACCGGCGGGTACGCCTGGCAGTTGAAGCCTGCGGAGGCGTTGACGCCCGGCCGGCAGTTGTTCGCCGCCGGCGACTTAAAGCGGATCTTGACTTCGACCTTCTCGCCCTTGCGGACCTTGAGCGTCTCGCCCATGGTGGCGTCATCGCCGCAGTGGCGCGAATGCGGAGCGACGCGGAAATCGAGCTCTTCGATCAGGTCGCCGTGGACCGCGAACGAGTTGCCGGAGCGGAGCCCCGCCACGACGTCTTCCTGCCGGATCTCGCCGTGCCGCCCGGAAACCTTCGCCTTCACGTAGGTCTTCTGGTATTCGCCGGGCCAGAAATCGTTCCCGGTGCCGTGGAAATCGGAGCTGGCGAAGTTGTAAAAGCCGCGCCCCTCGCCGAGCAGCGCGTCCCAGAGACCGCCCACCTGGGCAACGTAGATCCCTGCGCCGCCGTATGTGCCGCCGCCGCACGAGCTGCCGCCGAACTCGCCGCGCTGGACCGACTTCTGGTGCCCCGGCATCCCTTCGAAGCCGAAGGCGACCGTCGGGCCGTTGTCGTTCATGTCGCGGAACGCCGCGGCGGTGTAGCCGTTGTTGCCGACCCCGCCGCAGCCGCGCCGCTCGACGTGCGCCGGAACGATCCACCCCGACCTCGGGTAATGTTTCTGCATCCACTTGATGCCGTCGATCGCCTTTTCGTGCAACGGGTTCAGCCCGAGGAGCGGGTATGCGACGGTGTACTCGCCGTTCTGCCTCTTGCCGGGCCACCCCATCGTGTCCGCCGTGACGGTCGTGACGGTCCCGTCCGTGTCGGACTGGTCGAAGCGGTACTCGAATTCGGCGATCGGAAGGGCGTTCTTCCGGGCGATCCCGGTGCTGCCGTGCTCATGGCCGGGGATGTTCCACTCCATGCCGGTCATCGTGGCCTTGTCGGGGAAATCCTCCCGGATCCCCAGCAGCCAGTCGTAGGCACCCAGGTATGCGGGACCCGCGTAGCCGGGGATGTCGGAAGTCCGGAGGAGCGACTGCCAGCGCCACATCCTCCCGCCGGTCGGATCCCCGATGGAGGGGAGGGTCGGGTAGACGCCGGTGTCGTTCCAGTTCCTGCCGTAGCCGTCCCTTCCCTGAAGCCCGCCGTGCTCGGAGTTGGCCTGGAAGTCGAGGTCGAAAGCGTAACCGTTCGACATGACCTTGTCGATCTGGTTGCTGCCGTCCGTGAAATAGGAATGCTGGTGGAAATCTCCCGCGATCCACTTTTCCTTCATCTCTTCCCTGTCCCGGTTCCCGGCGAAGGCCGGACCTGCCAGCGCAAGTCCGAGGGCCAGCGCGGCGGCTCCGGTCCTCCATCCGGCATGCAAGGTCTTCATCTGCTGTTCTCCTTTCTCCGATGGGTGGGTTGGCGAAAACCTCGTTGCCCTGCCGTTTGGGCGGGCATCCGCGAAGATTTGTACCGGGCGGCCTTTAACGGATTGTGAAAGGACGATGAATAAATCGTGAAGGGGCTACACGCGTTCCGGACGCAGCACTTCATCGAGTGCCTTCATTGCCCTCGTCGGCATGCGCATGTGGTATATTTATAAAAGAAGCAAACTCCCGCAGGTTAAGAGATCCCGAGAAATCGTGCTCATGACCTCTTTTGCGGCGCTGACGCCTGATCAGGAGGGTTTATGGGCATTAAGTTGTACATCGGGAATCTTCCGTTTTCCGCAACGGAGGATTCCCTGAAGGAGGCTTTTTTGCGGTTCGGCACGGTGGAATCGGTGACCATCGTCACGGACAACGAGACGGGCCGGAGCAGAGGATTCGGTTTCCTTGAGATGGCGA
>JBFLWB010000113.1 GCA_040758155.1 Thermodesulfobacteriota bacterium | reverse complement strand
CCAGCGGAGGGTGTCCCCATGAGCCGCGAAAAGCCCTTCGCGTTCTACGGGCAGGGGATCCCGGGCGTGGACGCCTCCGAGCTGAAGGGGAAGCTCATCGTCGTGGAGGGGCCCGACGCCTCCGGGAGGAGCACCCAGATCGAGCTGCTCACCGACTGGCTGGAGCGCGGGGGGCACGCGGTGGAGCACGCGGGGCTCAAGCGGTCCACCCTGGTCTCCGAGGAGCTGGCGAAGGCCAAGGAGGGGAACGTCCTCTCCCCCCGGACCCTGTCGCTCTTCTACGCCACCGACTTCGCCGACCAGCTCGAGAACCGGATCCTCCCGGCGCTGCGCGCGGGGTTCATCGTGCTGGCCGACCGGTACATCTACACCCTGATGGCGCGGGACATCGTCCGGGGCGCGGACCTTTCCTGGCTGCAGTCCGTCTACAGCATCGCCCTCGTCCCCAACCTGGTGCTGTACCTGCGCGTATCCCCCCAGAAGCTGATCGAGCGATACATCTATCCCGGCCGGTCGCTGGACTACTGGGAGTCCGGGATGGACATCGGGTACAGCCGCTCCTGGTACGACTCCTTCCTCCGGTACCAGACGGACATGCACCGGGCGTTCCTGCGGCTGCAGGCGATCTACGGCTTCGTCGCGGTGAACGGCGTGAGGACGCCGCGGTACGTCCTGCGGGAGCTGCAGACCCTCATCGGCTCCGTCGTGGAACCGCGCGGTTGAGGAGGAAAGGGGCATGGAACGGAAAACGCGGAACGCCGCGAAGGAAAAGCCCGGCCGGAACATCGCGGCCGCCCTCGGGCGCAAGCCGCCCCGGAAGGCGGCCCGGGAGATGCTCCTCCTGGAGGCGCGCCGCCTCCGCGGGATCTTCGCCGAGATCGCGCAACGGTACGTCGAGGAGATGGAGGCCCGCATCGCGTCCGCGATCGCGGCCATGGAAAGCCGCCCGCTCCCCCCGGGGAAGGCGGAGGAGCTTCTCGAGACCGTCCAGTCGCTGAGCGTGAAGGCGCGGAAGGGACGCAGGAAGGACCTGGCCCGCATCGAGAAGGTGACCGATGCCCTCCTCAAGGGGCTGGAGGAACAGGGGTAGTCCCTGGACGCCGCCGCTTTCCTGGCAGGGGCCGGCAAGGAACGGATTTCCCGGTTCCGGGCCCGGTTGAAGCGCGCCGCCGGAGACACGGCGTCGGAAGACGCCATCCACGACTGCGACGTGGTCCTCGCCGAGGCGCGGGCCTTCATGGAAGGGCACGAAGCATACCGCGGCCATTCCGACATCGAGGACGCCTACGGGCGGCTGCGGCGGGAGAAGTTCCGGGAATTCCGGAAGATCGCGGGAACCGCCGCGGGACTGTCCCGGGTGCTCGGCACGGAGCCCCGGTTCAGGCGCTCTTGACGGCCGCTCCCACCGCGCGCTCCCCGCTCCCTCCGCCGCTCCGGTCGATCCGGCGGACCGTGATTTTCTGACCCGAAGTGACGCTGTCGTCCGGGGAAATTCGCCCTCCCCGCTCGTCCACCAGGTGCGCCCGGCTGTGCCAGACTGCGTGGAATTCGTCCGCCGGAAGGGCCATGAGGACGTCCCAGACTTTGGCCCAGGGAAGAACGAAAATCTTTCGACCGTTGATCCAGACCGGTTTCCTGTCCATACGTCCTTCCTCCGGGGGAGTTGTTTGCCCCGATTCTCCCCCCGCCGGATTTCCGCCCTGTTGAATGCGTGTCAAGAGTGTTTGAAGGTGCAGATGTGGTAAATTCGATTCCGGAAATCCAGTGCGGAGGGCAGCCATGAGATACCTCATCCTCGGAAGCGGGCCCGCGGGGATCGCCGCCGCCAAGGGGGCGCGCCGGCTCGACCGGGACGCCGAGATCGTCGTCGCCACCGAAGAGCACGCGGCGCCGTACCTGCGCCCCGCCCTGCCGGACCTGGTCTCCGGCGAGCGGGAGCTCCAAGGCATGGCCAACCCGCAGGCGAGGGACCTCGAGGAGCAGCGGATCCGGCTCCTCCCCGGGAAGCGGGCGCGCCGGGTGGACGCGGCGAAGAACCGGGTGGCCTTCACCGACGGCACCGAGGAGACGTACAATTTCCTCTGCATCGCCACGGGCGGCCGGCCCATCGTGCCGCCGGCGCTCCTCGCCGCCCCCGGGTCCTTCCTGCCCCTCAACTCCCTGGGCGACGCCCAACGGCTGCGGGAGCGGGCGATGCGCTCCGACGTGACGGTGGTCTACGGCCCCGGCTACCTCGGTATCGAGGCGGCCCGGGCGCTGCGGAAGCTCGGGAACCAGGTGGTCTGGATCAACCCGGGGCTGCCGCGCTTCGGCAACCCGATCTCCGGCGAGATCGAGGCGCAGGTGGCCGAGCGGCTGCGCTCGAAGGGCGTGAAGACGAAGGAGGGGGCGGAGATCTCCGACGTCCTCGACGTCGACGGCAGGAGCTGCGACGTCGTGACGACGGACGGCGACCGGATCCGCTGCTCGCTGGTTGTGGCGGCCACCGAGCGGATCCCGAACATCGGCTTCCTGGAGGGGAGCGGCGTGAAGGCGGGCGCCGGCGTGCTCGTGTCCGAGTACCTGGGGACGAACGTCTCCAACATCTACGCAGCGGGCGACTGCGCCGAGGTATTCGACATCAACCGGCGCGAAAGCCGGATCAATTTCGGCTGGCGCAGCGCGGTCAAGCAGGGGGAGCTGGCCGGCGAGAACATGGCCGGCGGGGGCAAGGTCTATATCAAGAACGCGGAGGAATTCTTCGGCCTGCTCTTCGGCGCCTCCCTGCTGGAGCGGCTGAAGGACTGACGGCGCGCGAATTGCGCATTGTGCGATAATCGAAGTATGGAAAAAAACCGCTGCATGATCTGCGCGAAACCGGGCGCCTTCCAGGGCGGGATCTGCGACCCGTGCAAGGCGAAGGTCCGCGGCGAGATCCTGGAGCAGCAGCACCGGGAGAAAAAAGACGCCGACCGCTCCCTCCACAAGGAGGGAACGGCCGGCGAAAAGAAATCCGGCGGCTGACGGCTAGACCGCCACTCCGCCCCCCACGGCCTCCGCGTACTTCTTCCCGAACTCGAAGCAGGTCTGCAGGTCCGCCTCGGTGGGCGTCATCTTGAAGCGGATCGGCTCGGGGAACACCTTGATCTTCATCGCGGCCATGATGTCGGCCACGATCTTGGTCGCCTCCCCGCTCCACCCGTAGGAGCCGAACGTGGAGGAGGTGAGCCCCTTCACGTTCAGCACGACCAGGTACCCGATCATGCTGTAGATCGGCTCCGGAAGGTTGCTGTTGAGCGTCGGGGTGCCGATCAGGAAGCCAACCGACTCGTCGAGCTCGTCCAGGATCCTGTGGATCGTCACCTCCGCGCCGTTCAGCAGCACCGGCTTGCAGCCGGCTGCGGCCACCCCTTCCGCCACCTTCTTCGCCATCATGGCGGTGTTCCCGTAGGCGGTCACGTAGATGATCGCCACCTTCTTTTCCTTGCGCTTCTCCAGCGGGGCGGCGGCGCGCTCCCGGTAATACTCCATCACCTGCCGCCAGCTCTTCCGGAGCACCGGGCCGTGGGACGTCGCGACCATCGCGATCGGGAGATCCTTGATCCGGTCGCACGCCGAGAGGATCGGCTCCTTGAACGGCCGGAAGATCATGCTGTTGTAGACGACCATCGCGCCGTGCAGCTTCTCAAGGTTCTCGATCTCGTCGTCGAAGAGCTTCTCGGTGGCGTAATGGCGCCCGAGGAAATCGCACGTGAACAGGACCTTGTCCTCCACCGCGTAGGTGAACATGGTGTCCGGCCAGTGGAGGAACGGCTGGACCATGAAGCGCAGCGTCTTCCCGCCCAGGGAGATCTCCTCGTTGTCGGCGACGGTGTGCGCGTCGTACGGCCCGTTCACGATGTTGTCGATGAATCCCTTGGCGGGGCGGGTCAGGAAGACCTTGACGTTCGGGTTGCGCTTCAGGAACTCCACGATCCCGCCGGAATGGTCGGGCTCCGAATGCTGGATGACCAGGTAGTCGACCTTTTCGACGGCGACGATCTCGCCGATGCTTTTCAGCCACCCTTCGGTGAAGCCCAGCTTGACGCAGTCGATGAGGGCCGTCTTCTCCGTCCCCTTGACGAGGTAGGAGTTGTACGTCGTCCCGCACTCGGTCGGGATGACGATGTCGAAAACGGTCAGCCCGGGATCGTTGACCCCGACGTAATAGATGTCTTTCGCGATTGTAGTAGCCACTTTAGGCCGCCTCGAAATCTTCCTTGCCGACGCCGCACAGGGGGCATACCCAGTCGGCCGGCAAGTTGTCGAAGGCGGTGCCCGGGGGCACGCCGTTGTTGGGATCGCCCTTCGCCGGATCGTAAATGTAGCCGCACACGGTGCATCGATACTGTTTCATCGGGACGCTCCTCTCAAGGTGGGTGGTGACCTGAAAATGCTAACTTTATCGACAGCGAATTTCAATACGATGCGGGTTTCTCCCGGGAGGTTCGGAATTTCTTCGGGGCGCTCGGCCTCGACGGCGTTTTTCCTATAACATCATTGTATGGAGGGCGGTCCGCACAGCTACCTGGAGATCCCGTACGTCGCCGCGGACGTGGAAACGACCGGACTTTCCCCGGCGGAGGGGCACCGGGTGTGCGAGATCGCCCTCCTCCGCTTCCTGCGCGGGTCGGTGATCGACTCCTTCGTCTCCCTTGTCAACCCGTTCCGTCCCATCGACCCGGGCGCCCGCGCGGTCAACGGCATCTCCGACGGGATGGTGGCCGACGCGCCTTCCTTCTCCGACCTCTTCCCGTGGATCCTCGAGTTTCTCGGCGACGACCCGCTGGTCTTCCACAACGCCCCGTTCGACCTGTCGTTCCTCCGCGCGGAGGCCCGCATCGCGGGCGGCATGTGGCCGGGGAACCGCGTCGTGGACACCCTCGAGATGGCCCGCCGGACGGGGCGGTTCCGTTCCAACTCCCTGCCCGCCATCTGCCGGGAGCTCGGGATCGGCTCCGGCTTCCATCGCGCCGAGGCCGACGCCTGGGCGGCCGGGAAGCTGCTCCTTCACCTCGCCCCCGAAGGGCTCATCGGGTGACCTTCCGCTTCCGGGTCACCGCGGCGGCGTCCACCGCCCGCCGGTAGGCCCGCGTCATCTCCCCCAACATCTCCTCCCGGCGGTCGTAGAGGCGCCGGGGAGGGCGCTTGCCCGCCCGGTCGAACGCATAGGCGCAAAGCAGCGGCAGCGCGACGGTGGAGTCGAGGTAGCACACCACCGTGTCCGGCAGCCGGTCCGGATCGACCTTCCCCCAGGAGACCGCCTCCGACGGGGTTGCCCCGGACAGCCCGCCGGTGTCCGGGCGGGCGTCGGTGACCTGCAGGAAGTAGTCGTGCCCCTTCTCGTCGAGGCCGAGCACCTCCTGGATCTGCGGCTCGGTCTGGAGCATGAAGTTCTTCGGGGAGCCGCCGCCGAGGATCCAGACCGCGCTCTTCCCGCGGCCGCGCTTCGCGGCGTAGACGATCGCCGCCGTCTCGTTGACGTCGAGGGCCACGTCGATCTTCACCCCCCTGCCGCCGAGGCGCATCGCGGCGACGTTCATGCCGATGGACGAGTCGCCGGGGGAGGAAGTGTAGACCGGGACGCCGTACCGCCAGGCCGCCGCCAGGACGCTGACCTCGCCCGTCCCGAGCGCCCGCTCCCGCTTCGCCATGTAGGCCCCGAGGCGGTAGTGGAACTCCGCCGTCCCCATCTCCGCCTGGAATTCCGGCTGGTCGAGCACCTGCCGGAAGAAGGCGTCCGTGTCGAGGAGCACGTCGTAGGCGAAGAGCACGTCGTAGATCCGGACGACCCCCTCGTCCCGCAGGACCCGGTCGTCGAGGAAGGGAGAGCCGGCGTGCAGCGGAAGCCCCAGGCCGAAATGCGCGTCGTGGTACAGGTTCGCGCCCGTGGACACGATCCAGTCGACGAACCCCGCCTTGAGCAGCGGCACGATGCAGGACACGCCCAGCCCCGCGGGCGTCAGCGCCCCGGTCAGCGACAGCCCCACCGTGACGTCCGGCGCCAGCATCCGCTCCGAAAGGAGGCGCGCCCCCTCCCGGAGCCGCCCCGCGTTGTAGGCCAGGAACGTCTTGTCCACAAGGTCCGCCGCCGACATCCTTTTCGACACGGGCGGGGGGAGGATGCGCGCCCCGCCCAGGAACCTCGACCGTTTCGCCATGAACGAGTGCCTCCGGAACCCTTGAGAGATGTCCAGGATTATAGCATCCCGCCCGCCCCCTCCCCGCTGTGCGCCGGGAGCCGGCCGGTGCTCTCTTTTTAAGTTGCGATCCTCCGGGCGGTTTGCAAGGATCAATATTGTGAGCGATCTTCGCGGCCAGGAAAAGGCGGAAATCGCCGCCATCCACGAGGTGGCGAAGATCCTCACGTCCACGCAGAACCTCGAGCGCGCGCTCGGGATCGCGCTGCGCACCCTGCAGAGCTTCCTCGGGTTCGACCGCGCCGCCATCTTCCGCCCCGACGAGGAGACCCGCGAGATCCGGATGGAGGTGGGGGCCGGATACACGGCGGAGCAGCGGGACCGGGCGCGCTACGTCTGGGGCGAGGGGATCGTCGGGAAGACGATGAAGACGGGCAGCCCCATCGCCCTTCCCGACGCAAGGAAGGAGCCATCGTTCCTCGACAAGTCGCGCGCGCACGGGAAAACGGCCGAGGCGTCGCTTTCCTACGTCTCCGTGCCGATCCGGATCGGTTCGGAGGTCCTCGGGGTGCTCGCGGCCGAGCGGTCGGGCCGCGCGAGCACCCGCCCGCTGGAGAGCGACGCGCGCACGCTGTACGTGATCGGCTGCCTCGTCGGCCAGGCGATGAAGCTCCACAAGGCGATCGACCGGCTCCAGGAGGAATTCCGGCATCAGCGGCGGGAATTCGAGCGGACGATCCGCAAGACCTACCGGATCGAGAGCATCGTCGGGCAGAGCAAGCGGATGCAGGAGGTGTTCGCCGCGGTGACCAGCGTCGCCACCTCGCGCGCCACCGTGCTGCTGCGCGGCGAGAGCGGCACGGGGAAGGAGATGATCGCCCGCGCGATCCACCAGGGAGGTCCCCGCGCGGAGCGCCCCTTCGTCGCGGTCAACTGCGCCGCCCTGCCGGAGACGCTCCTCGAGTCCGAGCTGTTCGGCCACCGGCGGGGGGCCTTCACGGGCGCGGTCGACGCCCGCAAGGGGCGCTTCGAGGAGGCCAACGGCGGCACCATCTTCCTCGACGAGATCGGCGACATCCCCATGCCGACGCAGGTGAAGCTGCTCCGGGTGCTGCAGGAGCGCAAGTTCGAGCGGCTCGGCGAGAACCGGCCCGTCTCCGTGGACGTGCGGATCATCGCCGCGACGAACGCCGACCTGGAGAGGATGGTGGCCGGCGGCACGTTCCGGGAAGACCTCTACTACCGCCTGAACGTCATCCCCATCTTCCTGCCGCCGCTGCGCGACCGCCGGGAGGACATCCTGCCGCTGACGGAGCATTTCCTCGAGCGGTTCAACCAGGAGCACGGCAAGAGCGTGACCTTTTCCCGGGAGGCGCTCGACCTTCTGCTGGAGTACCGCTGGACGGGCAACGTGCGGGAGCTGGAAAACCTCGTGGAGCGGGCGGTGGTGATGGCGAAGGACCCGGTGATCCATGCGCAGGACCTTCCGCGGGCGGTCCGGGTGCCCTCGGCCCCGCCGGCGGCCGCATCCTCCGCCCCGGCCGCGCCCCCCGGCAGCCCCGGCGCCGGCGCGGAATCCGCCTCCGCGGGCCCGGAAGGCCGCCCGCGGGCCGAGCTCCTGAAAGCGCTCGAGCGCGACGAGGTGCGCCGCGCCCTCGAGGGAGCGGGCTGGGTGATCGCCCGGGCCGCGAAGACGCTGGGATGGACGCCGCGGCAGGTCGCCTACAAAATGAAGAAATTCGGGCTTGCCTCCCCCTGGAAGTAGACTTTATTGTAGATAACCAGACATAATTGTTTGGCCTCCCGGATGTCCGCGGACGCGCCCGCATCCCGCGTTCCCGGCGTTTTCCTTTGTCCCTTCGCCCGTTTCCAACGCCCCGCCCGCTGCGATCCTCCTCCCGGCACGGACGATGCTCTGACCTCCCCCAAGAAAACCATTCCGTTCCAGGGGGAGAACCCATGTCGAAAAACACTCGGAAGAACGGCTTCACCCGGACGGCGGCCGTCGCCCTGTCCGCGCTCGCGCTCGTCGGGCTCGTCGCGTCCACCGCGTCGGCCACCCCGTCCACGCAGATCTGGATCCCGTCCACCGACGTCCAGCCCTACAAGACGTTCCACCTCAACTTCGACACCTATGTCCGCGCGCACAGCAACGACGACGGCTCGCGCACCGCGCCGGTCGTCGTCATCGGCCCCACCGTCGGCATCCTGCCCTTCGAGAAGATCCAGGCGGAAGTGGGCTTCGACGTGATCTCCCAGGGGGGGCCGCTGGACCGGTACCCGCTGTATTTCCACGGCAAGCTGGGCACGCCGGAAGGGTCGATGTTCAAGCACTCCCCGGCGCTGGCGGTCGGCGGGTACAACTTCGGGACCCACAGCGGCGACGTCCGGCTCGGCGAGACGGCCACGAACCAGAACCTGGTCTATGGGCTGGCCGCCAAGACGCTGCCGGTCGTGGGACGTCTCTCCGCCGGCTATTTCGCCGGGAACAAGAAGGTCCTCCTGGATCAGAACGGGCTGTCCGACGAGAAGGGCGTGCTGCTGTCGTGGGACCGGGTCATGACGGAGATCTCCGACAAGCTGTGGCTGGCGGTCGATTACCAGGGCACCGACTCCGCCCTCGGCGCGCTGAGCTTCGGCGCCTCCTGGGCCGTCGCGAAGAACGTCAGCGTCATCCTCGGGTACGACATCTATAACGAGAAGCTGACCGGCGGGCAGAACACCGTGACGCTGCAGGTCGACATCAACCTGCCTTGAATTCCCGAACCGCGAAGACACATACGAAAAGGAGAAACGACATGATCCGATATTTGCGCAACTGGATGACAGCCGCCCTGTTCCTCGGGCTGTTCCTTGCGGCGGCCGCGGCGCCGTTCGCCGCCTCCGCGGAAGAGCCGAAGCCCGCGGAGGGCGCCCCGGCGGCCGTCTCGCCCGCCCCCGCACCCGCCGCCCCGGCGGAAGCGCCGCCCGCTTTCACGAAAGAGATGGCGGACGCGATCGCCAACCAGAAGATCGCGATGGACACCATCTGGACGATGCTCGCGGCGTTCCTGGTCTTCTTCATGAACCTCGGCTTCGCCCTCGTGGAATCGGGCTTCTGCCGCGCCAAGAACACCGTGAACATCCTGTTCAAGAACTTCGTGGTGTTCGCGGTCTCCTCCGTCGCCTTCCTGGCCCTCGGATTCGGGCTCATGTTCGGCGACGGGAACCCGCTCGTGGGTCTGAGCGGCCTGTTCTTCGCGGCCGGCGCCGACAACAGCCCCGCGACGGGCGACGCTTATCAGGGGGTTTACCACGCCCTCAACTGGACCGGGGTGCCGCTCTGGGCGAAGTTCTTCTTCCAGCTCGTGTTCGCCGGCACCGCGGCGACGATCGTGTCCGGAGCGGTCGCGGAGCGGATCAAGTTCAAGTCGTTCCTGATCTTCACGATCTTCCTGGTGGCGATCGTCTACCCCCTCGGCGGGCATCTGATCTGGGGAGGCGGATGGCTCGCAGGCAAGGGATTCCTCGACTTCGCAGGGTCGACGGTGGTCCATTCCATCGGCGGCTGGGCGGCCCTGGCAGGCATCATCGTGCTCGGCCCCCGCATGGGCAAGTTTTCGAAGGACGGAAGGGCCAACGCCATCCCCGGCCACAGCATGACCTCGGCCGCCATCGGCGTGTTCGTCCTCTGGTTCGGGTGGTTCGGCTTCAATCCCGGCTCCACGATGTCCGCCGACGGCGCCTCCATCGCCCACGTCGCCACCACTACGAACGTCGCCGCGGCGGCCGCGACGCTGAGCTCCATGATCACGGCGTGGCTGCTGCTCGGGAAGCCCGACCTCGGCATGACGCTGAACGGCTGCCTCGCGGGGCTCGTCGCGATCACCGCGCCGTGCGCCTTCGTGAGCGTCCCCAGCTCGCTGATCATCGGAATCGCCGCGGGCATCCTGGTGGTCTTCGCGGTCTTCTTCTTCGACAGGATCCGCATCGACGACCCGGTGGGCGCCACCGCGGTCCACCTGGCCAACGGCGTGTTCGGGACGATCGCCCTCGGCCTGTTCTCCGACCCGACCGTCTGCCCGGCGGCCTCGGTCGCGAAGAAGGGGCTCTTCCTGGGCGGCGGCTTCGCGCAGCTCGGCCCGCAGCTCCTCGGCGTCGTGCTGATCGCCGTCTCGGTGTTCGTCCTGTCGCTGGCCTTCTGGTACGTGACCAAGGCGGTCACCGGCGGGATCCGCGTGAGCGACGAGGAGGAGATCGAGGGTCTCGATTACCACGAACACGGCAACTCCGCCTATCCCAACTTCCAGCTCGTGGAACGGAGGTAGCCGGCCATGAAGAAGATCGAAGCGATCGTGAAGCCGTTCAAGGTCGAGGAGGTGAAGAACGCGCTCCAGGAGCTCGGGATCACCGGGATGACCGCCATCGAGGTGAAGGGGTTCGGGCGCCAGAAGGGGCATACGGAGGTCTACCGCGGGGCGGAGTACGTGGTGGAGTTCCTTCCGAAGATCAAGCTCGAGGTCGCCGTCACCGCGGAGATGGCGCCCGCCGTGATCGAGCGGATCCTCACCGCGGCGCGCACGGGCAAGATCGGCGACGGGAAGATCTTCGTCTACGACCTCGAGGAGGTGGTCCGCATCCGCACCGGCGACCGGGGGAAGGAAGCGCTGTAGCCGCGCAGCCTTTCGGGGATGCGGGGGGCGGCCCCTCCCGCTCTTCGCACCCCCGGAAGGACGCCGGTTCCGGTTCGGGCACGTTGCCGTATACTACGGGGATGGATCCGAAAGGGCCCGTCCCCGTTTCCCTTTTCTTCACCTGCCTGGCCGACGCGTTCGCCCCCGGCGTATGCTTCGCGACCGTGGAGGTGCTCGAGCGGTTCGGGGCGCAGGTCCGCGTTCCCCTGTCCCAGACCTGCTGCGGCCAGCCGGCGTTCAACACCGGGAACCGCAAGGAGGCCCGGGCGATGGCCCGGAAGTTTCTCCGGTCGTTTCCCGAGGACGGCTACATCGTCACCCCCTCCGGCTCCTGCGCGTCGATGGTGAAGCACGGCTACCCGGTGCTCTTCCGGGACGAGCCGAGGACGCTCGCCCTTGCGCGGGCGGCGTCCGAGCGCATCTACGAGCTCTCCCAGTTCCTGGTGGAGGTGCTCGGCGTGACCGACCCGAAGTCTTCCTTCACCGGTAAAGTGACCTATCACGACTCATGCCACCTGCGGAGGGGACTGGGCGTGGTCGATCCGCCCCGGACGCTTTTGCGCGCCATCCCCGGCGTGAAGCTCGTCGAGATGGAGGAGAGCGACCGCTGCTGCGGCTTCGGAGGCGTCTTCTCGGTGAAGCACCCGCAGGTCTCCTGCCGGATGACGGAGCAGAAGATCGAGCGGATCCTGGCCACGGGCGCATCCTACGTCACCGCGGGAGACCTCGGGTGCCTGCTGAGCATCGGGGGGATGATCTCCCGTCATGGCTACCCCGTGAAAGCGGTCCACCTCGCGGAGATCCTGGCGGGAGCCCCTTGGGACGCGGAGGAGGCGTTCTGATGGAGGTCCGCTCCCGCGCGTTCGCGCGCTACGCCCAAAGGGCGCTTTCCGATAAAGCGCTGCAGGCGGCGCTCAACGGGGCCACAGGCCGCCTCTCCGCCCTCCGCGCCGCGGCGATCGCCGCATTTCCGGGGTACGATGCGGCCCGGGAGCGCGCCTCCGCCGTAAAGGAAGACACCCTGGCGCGCCTCGACGAACAGCTGGCCCGGTTCATCGAAGAGGCTTCGAGGCGAGGCGCCGTGGTCCATGTGGCGCGCGACGCCGCACAGGCCCGCGAGATCGCCGTCGGGATCGCGAAGGAAGAAGGGATCTCCCTCGCCGTCAAGTCGAAGTCGATGGTCGCGGAGGAGGTCGACCTCAACGCCGCGCTGCAGGAGGCCGGCGTCGAGGTCGTCGAGTCCGACCTCGGGGAATACATCGTCCAGCTCGCAGGGGAGCCGCCCTCCCACATCATCGTCCCCGCCGTCCACAAGACGCGCGGCGAGATCTCCCGCCTCTTCGAGACCCGGCTCGGCGAACCGCCGACGGACAGCATCCCGCGGCTGGTGGCGACCGCCCGGAAGCGCCTGAGGGAAAAGTTCCTCTCCGCCGGGATGGGGATCACCGGGGCGAACTTCCTGGTCGCGGAAACGGGCTCCGTCGTCCTGCTGACGAACGAGGGGAACGGGCGGATGGGGACGACGCTGCCGCGGGTGCACCTGGCGGTGACCGGGATCGAGAAGGTCCTCCCCCGGATGTCCGACCTGCCGGTCTTCCTGCGCCTGTTGCCGCGAAGCGCCACCGGGCAGCCGCTCACCTCCTACGTTTCGATACTGACGGGGACGCGGCGGGAGGGCGACCCGGAGGGACCGGAGCGGCTGCACATCCTCCTGGTCGACGGCGGCCGCAGCGCGATCCTCGAAGGGAAATACCGCGAGATGCTCAAGTGCATCCGGTGCGGCGCCTGCCTCAACGCCTGCCCCGTGTACCAGAACGTGGGAGGCCACGCCTACGGCTGGGTGTACCCCGGGCCCATGGGCGCGGTCCTCACCCCCCTCCTGACGGGGCTGGCGGAATCCTCTCCCCTTCCCGACGCGAGCACCCTCTGCGGCGCCTGCGCGGAGGTGTGCCCCGTGAAGATCCCGCTCCCCCACTTCCTGCTGGAGCTGCGCGCGGACGTGCGGGAGCAGGGGTTGAAGACTCCCGGGGAAATCGCGGGGATGAAGATGCTGGCTTCGGTCATGAAGCGGGCCGGCCTCCTGGAGGCGGCGGAGCGGATCCTGGGAGCGCTTTCCCAGTTCCTCTCCAGAGGGAACCCGATCAGCGGGCTCCCCTATCCCTTCGCCGGGTGGACGGAGCGGCGAGACTTCCCCGCCGCTGCAAAGCGGCCCTTCCGCAAGGAATGGAAGATCCGCCGGGGGGTGCGGGAATGATACCGCGCGACGAGCGTCAGCTCCTGCTCCGGCGCCTCGCCAAGGCAGCGGCAAAGCGCTCCGAACCGCCGCTTCCGGACGCCCCGCCGGTCGGCAGCTTCCCGATGGGTCCGGAGGGCCGGGCCTCCCGATTCGCGCAGGCGTTCGAGGAGGCCGGCGGCAAGCTCTTCCGGGGGCCGGTCGAGCCGGTGATGCACGACCTGGCGGAGGAGCTGCGCGCGGAAGGAGTGACCGCGCTCTTCTTCCCGGAAGACGACGGGGAGGCCCGTGACATCGCAATGGCCCTTGCGCCGTTCGGCCCGTTCGCGCTGGCCGCGTGCGCCGAGGCGCGCGGAGGGATCCCGGAGGTGACGGCGGGATTCCGGACGGCGGAAGCGGGGATCGCGGAGACGGGATCGATCGTGGAAAGCTCCGCGGGAAACCGGACGCTCCTGCCGGGGCTGCTGGCCGACGTCTCCGTCACGCTGCTTCCGGCCTCTTCCCTGTACGACCGCATGGAGGACGCGCTGGCGGCCCTCTGCGCGGACCCGCCCCGCAACGTCTCCCTCTGCACGGGACCCAGCCGCACCGCCGACATCGAGCAGACGATCACCGTGGGCGCTCACGGGCCGAGGAAGGCGATCGTCGTCCTGGTCTGAATTCCGGAAAGTCCCCCTCAATATTTTTCAGCCCCCCCTTGATATTTTTGTTGACCTGTTGCGACTCCTTCCTGATAATAGTTTTTAATGATATCAATAATTCTTCTCGATCAGATCCGTAAGCCTCACACTCATCGGCACATCGGACTTTAAACCGGAAAGAAATCCAGCAAACGGCCCTCGCGGCCGGTAATCGTCGGATTTCCAAACTGGAGGAAACTGCATGTCGAAAATCTGTTGTGGAAGCAAATCGGCTGCGACCCTGGCGGGCATTATCCTGTTCACAATAGCTGCACTGATCGCGTTCGGCGGGACGGCTGAAGCGAGATCGTCTTACCTCTCCTCTTTCAATACCACCTACGGCACTTCGGGAACGGCGCTGAACACGTGCAACCTTTGCCATCCGGGCGGCAGGACGGCAAGCCTGAACGCCTTTGCCAGCGCCTACGCCGCCGCCGGCCACGCCTTCGCTCCCATTGAGACACAGGATTCGGACGGCGACGGCTTCACCAATCGGGCCGAGATCGACGCAAGGACCTTCCCGGGCGACGCGGCGAGCGTTCCCGCGCCGACCCCTGCCCCGCCGGCGCCGACTCCTCCGCCCGCGCCGACCCCGACGCCTCCTCCTGCGCCCACGCCCGACCCGCCTGCGCCGACTCCCGCACCGCCCGCGCCGACGCCTCCTGCGCCGCCCGCGCCGACGCCCGATCCCCCCGCAGTCCCGCCCGTGTCCGGCGCCACCGACACGGACGGCGACGGGATCCCGGACCATCTGGACGCGTACCCCACCGACCCCATGATGGCCACCCTGACGAACCCGGCAGGCGGAGCGCAGACCACGATCGACACGTCGCGGAACGCCGGCACCCGGCTGATGGCTACGGCATACTATGCGGATTCCGACCCGATTCTCAACCAGGCGGGGAAGCCCGCCGGGTACGAGTTCCGGCATGGCATCGCCGCCTTCCTGGTGACGCGGATGATCCCGGGCGGCACGGCGAGCGTCGTGATGACCTGGCCCGAACCGATCCCCGCCGGCTCGAAGATCTATAAAATCGACGCCGCGGGATTCCACGAGTACCCGCACGCCGTCATCGACGGGAGCACCGTCACGCTGACGCTGACGGACGGCGGCGCAGGCGACGCCGACGGCATGGCGAACGGGATCATCGACGATCCGGTCGCCGTGGCAACGCCCGTCGCGGGGGCGTCCGCTCCTGCCGGCGCGGATCCCGTCCTGAGCGGTGGCGGCGGCTGCTCGGTCGCAGGATCGGGCGGCTCCGGCGGGTTCGCCGGCGCCCTCGGCATGCTGGCGCTGGCCGGGCTCGCGCTCCGGGCGTGCAGGCCGTCCTGCAGGAAGAGATAAGCCGAAGGAATAACCCGCAATCCGGTGGGGCGCGGCTTCAGGTAAGCCGCGCCTCACCACCCCATCGCACGAAGCAGGAACAGCCACCCGGTGATCGTGAACGCGGAAGCGGCGGTGGAAGTGATGACGATGGTCCCCGCAAGGTCGATGTCGCCCATCAGCTGGGACGCCAGCACGTAAGTCACCACTGCCGTCGGGCAGCCGAGCAGGATCACCCCGACCCGAAGGTCGTCCCCCCCCACCCCCATCCAGCGGTAGAACGCAAGCGCCAGCCCCGTCACGACCACGAGCTTCAGAAGAGCGGCCAGGGCCGCCAGGCCGAATCCGCGGCGCGCGCGCGCCAATGAAAAGGATCCCCCGAGGCAGAGCAGCGACAGCGGAAGCGTGGCGGCGGCCATCAATGACATCGTCTTCCGCGCAATGGCGGGGACCGGCAGGGAGAGCACGCTGAAGGCGATGCCGGCCGTGCACGCAAGGATGGTCGGGTTGGTCGCCACCTGGCGAAGGATCCGCAGCGCCGTTTCGATCCCCTTCTCCTTCCCCAGGCCGTGAGGGAGGATCAGCGCCAGGATGGAGAGGGCGTTCAGCCAGATCACACCGAAGCCGAGGAGGATCCCCGCCTTGCTCAGCCCCGCCTGCCCCATCACGTTGAAGACGATCGGGAGCCCCACGTAGGCGAAGTTCGCGCGGACCGTTCCCTGGACGAAGGAGCCGGTCTCGGACGGGCCGATCCCGAGGGCGCGGGCCAGGGTGAAGGCGAGCCCGAAGGTCAGCAGGATGGCGGCGTAGGCCCCGATCACGAGCGTCCCGCTGAACGCCGACCGGAACTCGGCGGCGCTGAGCTCGTTGATCAGCAGCGCCGGGAGGAGGATGTAGTAGACGAGGGAGTTCGCCGAATCGATGAACCCCTGGTTCAGAAAACCGTACCGCCGCAGGACCGCGCCCAGCGCGATCAGCAGGAAGACGGGAATGACGGACAGCAGGATATCCAAAGGCGGTCCCCGCTCCGCTATTTCACGCCGTGCCTTGCCGCGAGGAAATCGACGATCTTCGCGGCCTCCGCGTCGGAGATCCACCCTTTCTGTTTCTCCTGCATCTCCTTGACGATATCGGCCCAGGT
>JBFLWB010000112.1 GCA_040758155.1 Thermodesulfobacteriota bacterium | reverse complement strand
GCCGGGGAACATCGCGTCGAAGTTCTCGAGGTACCATTCGATGGCCTTCGATACGGCGTCGGCGCAGGAGAGGATCTTCCCGCCGTTCCCGCCCCAGGACGGGAGATGGCACGAGATCCCCTTGAGCTGCTTGACGATCATCTCGGGCTGGACCCCCGAGCGCAGGGCGAGGGAGACCAGCCGGCCGATCGCCTCCGACTGGGATGCGGCGCACCCTCCCGCCTTCCCCATCTGGTTGAAGACCTCGAAGATCCCCTTGTCGTCCCGGTTGATGGTGACGTACAGCTTCCCGCAGCTCGTCTTGATCTCCTTCGTGACGCCGATCAGCGTGTCGGGGCGGGGGCGGGGGCTGACGAACTGCGCCTCGGCGGTTTCCTTCGGCGGCTCCGCCTTGCGGCCCACTTCGCCGATGTTGAGGACCTGCTCCTCGCGGCTGCGGTCCCGGTAGACCGTGACCCCCTTGCAGCCGAGGCGGTACGCGAGGAGGAACACCTTCCGGATGTCGTCCCGGGTGGCGTCGGCGGGGAAGTTCACCGTCTTGGACACCGCGTTGTCGGTGTACTTCTGGAAGGCCGCCTGCATCCGCAGGTGCGCCTCGGGGGAGATGTCGTGGGCGGTGACGTAGCTCCTGGCGACGTCGTCGGGGATCCCCTCCACGTGCTTCAGCGACCCCTTCTTCGAGATCTCCTCCATCATGGCGGCGGAGTATAGCCCCCGCTTCCGCATCTCGGCGTCGAAGAGGGGATGCACCTCCAGCAGGTGGTCGTTGTCCATCACGTTGCGGATGTAGGACAGCGCGAAGACGGGCTCGATCCCGCTCGAGACGCCGGCGATGATGCTGATCGTCCCGGTGGGGGCGATCGTCGTCGTGGTGGCGTTGCGCCGCGGAGCCAGCCGTTTCTCCGGGAACACGCTGACCTCGTAGTTGGGGAAGGCGCCCCGCTCGCGGGCGAGGTTGACGGAGGCCGACGCGGATTCCTCCTGGATGAAGCTCATCACTTCCTGGCCCACCGACAGCGCCTCGTCGGAATCGTACGGGATCCCGAGGCGCAGGAGCATGTCGGCGAACCCCATGACGCCGAGCCCGACCTTGCGGTTCCCCACCGTCATGTGGCGGATCTCGGTGAGCGGGTAGTTGTTCATGTCGATCACGTTGTCGAGGAACCGGATCGACGTGTGGACCGCCTCCTTGAGCTTCTCGTAGTCGACGCGGGCGCGGCCGTCCTCCTCTGCGACCATGTTCAGCAGGTTGATGGAGCCCAAATTGCACGATTCGTAAGGCAAAAGAGGCTGCTCACCGCACTGCAGAACATTCACGTATTGATGGCAAGGATCCCCATCGATTTCCGCGGGGAAGTGGCCGACGTAAAAATTGTGGAAGTCGTCGACCGTCCCGTTGTAGACGTCTTCGAACCCGTCCGGGACCACCGCGGTCACCCGGTGGTTGTGCGTACCGGCGGATTCCTGAAGCGCATGGAACGTCGGGAAGCCGAATTCCGTCCCGAGCCGTTTCGGAATCCCCTTCTCGCCGCACCGCTCTTCCCATTCCCGCTTCAACGGCATCCGCCCGATCTCGAATTTCAGGTCGAGCAGGCATTCGATCTGCTTCCGCCGGGTGTTCTCCGCCTTGGCGGAGTATGCGGAGAGCACGCCTTCCGTGATCCTGCGGCGAATGCCTGAATCACCGTTGTGCCGGGACAGGTAGCACGAATGCGTGCAGAATGACTGTTCCCGCCGGGCCCATTCGACGGAAAAGACGGTTCCGCATTGCTCACAGGTCCGTTCGGCCATGACCACGTTGCCGTCGAGGAAACAGGGAAGGTCGGTTGCGTCCTGGCAGTGCAGAAGCTTATGCATAGCCCTGTCATGGATGGCTTCCATGAAGGATCCGCGGTTTTCCGCCATGGCCGTTTTCACCGCAGCCGCATGACGGGAGCGGAATTCCCCACCCAGGAAACGCATCGCCGTTGCGCTGCCGATCCGCTCCTTAGTCTCCTTGCCGCGCTTCGCGCCGACGTGGTGCTTCAGGCGGATTTCCCGCTGCTTTTCGGGATCGTTCATCCAGTTCTTTTCGGGGAACCGCCGCATCGGGTTCTTCTCGCCCATGCGGCTCTCCGAATGGAGGCGGTCGTGCTCCTCCTTCGTCATGACGGCGAGGTTGGCGGGATCGTTGTGGAGCCCGTCGAAATCGCGGTGATGCACGATGTGCCGGCCCCAGTCGATGCTTCTGCCGGTCCGGAGACGATGGTGGTAATTGGCGATGAGCCTGTGTTCGAGGTTCCATTTCCGGCAGTCGGTCGTGGAGACCCACCGATAGGGCTGCGTGCTGCTGTTCGAATGGGGAAGCAGTTTTTCGAACGTCGATGTCCTGCGGGTCAGGAGGCTCAGGCTGTCGCCGGGCAGGAGATCTTTGGCTTCCCTGGCGCTTCCGTCGGACAGGACGAAACGATGGTTTTCCGTGACCCGGAGCGAGCTGCCGTCGTCGAGGAGCACCTTCAGGATCGGCAGGTTCCGTCCGGTCACCCGCGGATTCCGCATCATGCGCACGGAAGGCCGTCCGTTGTCGTTCCGGCAGAATACGGGAACGTCCTTCCCTTCCTCGGCGAGCTGCCGGATGGACATGGCTCCCCGTCCGTCCGCAACGGCGACGATCGTATCTCCCGCAAGGCACGGATTGGTGCTCTCGATGGCTCCGATGCGCGGGGTGGGGTTGTCCCGGTTGATCCGGTCGATGAAGATGATCCCCGGCTCGCCGTTCCGCCAGGAGGACTCCACGATCTGCTCGAACACCTTCCGCGCGGAAAGTCGCGCCGTGACCTCGCGGGAGTGGGGGTTCACGAGGCTGTATTCCTCGTCGCCCTCCACCGCCTTCATGAAGTCCTCGGTGAGGGCCACGGAGATGTTGAAGTTGTTCAGCCGGTTCGTCTGGCTCTTGCAGGTGATGAAGTCGAGGATGTCGGGGTGGTCGACCCGCAGGATCCCCATGTTCGCGCCCCGGCGGGTCCCGCCCTGCTTGATCGTCTCGGTGGCCGCGTCGAAGACGGTCATGAAGGAGATCGGCCCGGAGGAGATCCCTTTCGTCGACCGCACGACGTCTGCGTGCGGCCGCAGGCGCGAGAAGGAGAAGCCGGTCCCGCCGCCGCTCTTGTGGATCAGCGCCGTGTTCTTGACCGCCTCGAAGATGGACTCCATCGAATCGTCCACCGGCAGGACGAAGCACGCCGAAAGCTGCTGCAGCTCCCGCCCCGCGTTCATCAGGGTGGGGGAGTTCGGAAGGAAGTCCAGCCGCAGGATCGGCTCGTAGAACGTCTCGGCCCAGCGAAGCACGACCTCCGGCAGCGCTCCGTGGTAGAGCCCCTCCGCCAGCGCGATGTTGTAGGCCACCCGGGCGACCATCTCCTCGGGGGTCTCCAGCGCTCCCCCCGCCGGCCCCTTCCGGAGATACCTGCGCTCCAGGACGGTCCGCGCGTTTTCCGAGATCGGCATGCGGCCGTACTTCTCCAGCATCGCCTCCATCCATTCCTTCGGCGGATGCTCGGAGAGACCCTTTCCCGCGGCGCGGCCGGTCGCGCCGCGGGGCGCGTGGGCGGCATCCGGGGAGCTTGCGGGAAATGCGGACGGGACAGCGGGGGTCATTTCCATTCATTCTCTCCGTTGGTCCGGTGGTGGGGTGTCCGGTTTCGGGGTAGCTTATCTTGTGGTCGAAATTTCACCGGATACAAGATATTGTGCCCGCGAGGGAGCTGTCAAGAAAAAGTACGGATTTTTTTCGCCCGGCCCCGAACCGCCCGCAGTCCCTGGATATTCCCGGGATGGAACGCCGGTGAGCCCAATTTCTCCTTGATTCCGGGAGGGCCGGTGAGTATTTTAGTGTTTTGGCCGTTATCCCCGCAACCTTCAAGCTGACGACTCGAATCACATACCGGGAGTGGAGCTGATGCCAATTCATTGCCTCCGGGTCCCGATGCGGCATCCCGCATCGTCGATCCTGCTCGCCGCGTTCCTCCTCGCCTTCCTGGCGGGATCCGCCCTTGCGCTGGACAACGGGCAATGCAACGACTGCCACGGCGACAGCGGCATCGCGGGCTGGTCCGCCGAGGAAAGGGCCTCCAACGTGACGCCCGGAGGGGCGAAGAAGCCGCCCGCCATCGCCGGCAGGTTCCCGGGCATGTCGCTCCACGTCGATCCCGAGGCCTACAAGAACTCGGTGCACGGCGACCTCTCCTGCATGGACTGCCACGGCGACATCAAGGAGCTCCCGCACGCCGCGAGCCTCAAGCCCGTCGACTGCTCCGGGTGCCATTCCGAGGCGGCCGCCGCCTACGCGAAGAGCTCGCACGTCGTCACGTTCCGCCGGAGGGCGGTGCAGAACCCGCCCCGGTGCGTCGATTGCCACGGCGCCCACGCCGTGCCGAAAGCCGCCGCGGCTTCTTCCCCCGTCAACTTCCGCAACGTCGCGGCCACGTGCGCCCGTTGCCACGGGGACGAGGAGGTCGCCGCGGAGCGGGGGATCCCCATCCCCGGCGCCGCGCGGATGTACGCGAAGAGCGTCCACAACCGGGCCATCGTGGAGAAGGGGCTGAACAAGTCCGCAAGCTGCATCGACTGCCACGGCGCCCACGACATGAAGGACCACAGGGACCCGGCGTCGCCGATCAACAAGGAGAACCTGCCCGCCACCTGCGGCCGGTGCCACTTCGGGGTCTACGCCATCTACAAGGACAGCGTGCACGGAACGGCGCTGGAGCGCGGCGTCCCGGATGCCCCCAACTGCGCGAACTGCCACGGCGAGCACGAGATCCAGGCCGTGACCGGCCCGACGATCGCCGGCGTCACCGGCGCCGGCGCTTCGTGCGCCGTCTGCCACGGCGCCGAGAAGCTGGCGGCCCGGTACGGCGTCCCCGTCGAAAAGGTGGAGGGGTACGAGCAGAGCTTCCACGGCCTCTCCGCGCGGCTGGGAGACAGGACCGTAGCCGACTGCGCCTCCTGCCACGGCACCCACGCGATCTTCCCGTCGAAGGACCCGCGCTCCACGGTCAACGCGCGGAACCTCCCCGTGACCTGCGGGAAGTGCCACCCCGGCGCCACGGAGAACTTCGCCAGAGGGAACGTCCACGTCGGCCCCGGAGGCCTGGGCGGGACCATCAAGTACTGGACGGAGACGCTCTACATCTGGCTCATCGTCCTCGTCATCGGCGGCATGCTCGTCCACAACGGGTTCGACTTCTTCCGGAAGATGCAGGCGATGTACAGGAAGCGGCAGGAGCAGCGGCAGCCGATGTACGAGCGGCTGAACCGCAGCGAGCGGATCCAGCACCTCCTGACGCTCACGACCTTCTTCACGCTCGTGGTCACGGGGTTCGCCCTCAAGTACAAGTGGTCCATCCCGCTGATCCCGGAGGAGACCAGCGTCTTCCTGCGGTATTGGGGGCACCGCGTCGCGGCCGTCCTCATGATCGTTACCAGCGTCTACCATGTCGGCTACGCCGCGTTCACCCCCCGCGGGCGCGGCCAGGTGATGCGGATGATCCCCCGCTGGAAGGATGCCACGGACATCTACGGCTCGATCCGGTACTTCCTCGGCCTGGATCATCACAAGCCGAAGTTCGACCGGTTCTCCTACGTCGAGAAGGCGGAATACCTCGCCCTCGTGTGGGGTACGATCGTGATGGTCCTGACCGGGCTGCTTCTCTGGTTCGAGGAGGAGGCGCTCAAGGTCCTCCCGCTGTGGGGTCTGGACGTCGCCAACATCGTCCATTACTACGAGGCGATCCTGGCCACCCTGGCCATCATCGTCTGGCACCTCTACTACGTTTTCATGAACCCCGATTTCGCGCCGATGTCCTTCACCTGGCTCGACGGGAAGCTGTCGCGCGACCTGATGGAGCACGAGCACGCCCTCGAGCTCGAGGAGATCGAGGCGTACGAGCGCAGCGGGAACCCCCCGCCCCCCGACGTGACGAGAATCGTCAAGGAGGAGGAATGAACGGGAGCCTCCGGCGCCGCCTGGCCGCGCTCCTCTTCGCGGCGGCGCTGTTCCCGGCGGGGCTCGCGGCGGCCGCCGCCCCCGGCGTCCCGGAGTGCCTGGAGTGCCACGGCGACAAGGGGATTACGAAGACGCTCCCCGACGGGAAGGAGGTCCCGCTTTACGTCGACCTGAAGGAGTACGGCAGGTCGGTCCACGCGGGGAGCGGCTGCGTCGCCTGCCACGCCGACGCGAAGGCCCCGCACGGCGCCCTCGCGAAGGTTTCCTGCGGCAGGTGCCACGGGGAAGCAGCCCGGTCGTTCGCGAAGAGCTCCCACGGGAAGCTGCCGGGGAAGGGGATCGCGAACGTCCCGGCGTGCAGCGACTGCCACGGAAAGCACGACATCCGCCGGTCGTCGGACCCGGCGGCGAGGACCTTCCGCCTGAACGTCGCCGCCGCCTGCACGCAGTGCCACAAGGAGCGGGAAGGGAAGGCCGGGACGCCGGAAGGAAAGGTGACGATCGCCTACGCCCAAAGCGTCCACGGGATGGCCTCGAAGGCGGGGCTGCTCGGGAGCGCCGTCTGCTCCGACTGCCACGGGAACCACGCCATCCTTCCCGGCGACGATCCGAAGTCGGCGGTGAACCGGCAGAACATCCCGACGCTGTGCGGGAAATGCCACTCCGCCATCCTCGATAAATACGAGGCCGGCGTCCACGGGAAGGGGATGCGCGGCGGGATCGCGGAGTCCCCGGTCTGCACGGACTGCCACGGAGAGCACGCCATCACGAGAGTGGAGGATCCCGCCTCCCCGGTGGCCGCTCGGAACATCCCCAGGACCTGCTCCCGCTGTCACGACAAGGAGGGGATCTCCTCCCGCTACGCCCTCCCGAAGAAGCGGTTCTCCTCCTACATGGACTCGTTCCACGGGATCGCCGTGGAATACGGAATGACGACGGCGGCAAACTGCGCCTCCTGCCACGGGGTGCACGACATCCTGCCGTCGTCCGACCCCGCCTCTTCCATTAATAAGGCGAACCTGCCGAAGACGTGCGGCAAGTGCCACCCCAACGCGGGCCCCAACTTCGCCAGGGGGCCGGTGCACGTCGAAGTGAGCCCATCGAAGGCGCCGGGCGTCTTCGCGATCCGGGTCTTCTACATCCTCTTCATTTCCTCGCTGGGGATCCTGTTCCTCCTGCACGTCGGGTTCGAGCTGTACGGACGGTGGACGCGCCGGCGCGAAGGCCCGCCGGGAGGGAAAGGGGGGGCGCAATGAGCGATTCCGGCAAGGCGGAGGGGACGGTGGTCCGCATGACGTTCCTCTTCCGGGCGCAGCACATGCTGCTGACGGTCCTGCTGCTGGTCCTGGCGGTGACCGGCTTCGCGCTGATGTACCACGAGAACGCGGTCGCCCAGGCGATCATCCGCTTCGAGGGGGGGGTGCAGAACCGGGGTGTGGTCCACCGGGTCGCCGCCGTGCTCCTGCTGGCGAATCTCGTCTACCACGTCTTCTACATGCTACTGACGAAAGAAGGGAAGGCGGAGTTCCGCGACTTCTCGGTCACCCGGAAGGACTTCTCCGATTTCCTCCAGGCCATGTGGTACAACCTCGGCCAGGCCGACGCCTACCCGCGCATCGGGAAGTACGGCTTCCGGGAGAAGTTCCAGTACTGGGGGACCGCGGTGGGGATCGTGCTCATCGCCGCCACGGGCATCATGCTGTGGGCGGAGACCTTCTCCATGCGCTTCTTCCCCAAGTTCGTCCTCGACCTGACGCTGATCGTCCACGGATACCAGGGGCTCCTCGGCTTCGTGATCCTCTTCCTCTGGCACATGTACAACGTGCACCTGCACCCTTCCTCCTTCCCGATGAACGCCGCCTGGCTCACCGGAAAAGTGTCGGCGGAATGGATGCGGAAGGAGCACCCGCTGGAATACGAGCGTCTGAAGGAGGACGGGACGTTATGAGGCGGTTCCCGCTCGCTGCCGCGCTGCTTCTCGCGGGAGCCCTCCTCGCGGCGTCCGCGCCCGGCGCGGAAGGCGCGATCTCCATCGAGAAGTGCACGCTGTGCCACGGCAAGCCCGAGTTCCGGAAGCTGCTGGTGGACGGCGCCATCCGCGACCTGTTCGCGTCGCAGGACAGCGTGAAGGGGTCGGTGCACGAGAAGAGGGTGTGCACGGACTGCCACTTCGACGTGAGCGAGATCCCGCACCGGACGCGCCCCCGGCGGGTGAACTGCACCCATTGCCATTTCAAGGGGAACAAGGAGGGGGCGCCGCAGTCCGACAACGTCCTTGCGTACTTCGAGTCGGCGCACGGGAAAGCGATCGCCGCCGGGAACGCGAAGGCGCCGCTGTGCCAGGACTGCCACGGCGGCCACCAGGTACTCAAGACGAAAAGCCCCGAGTCGAAGGTCGCGCGGGCCAGCGTCGCCGAGACGTGCGGCCGGTGCCATATGGAGATCTACGCCAGATACAAGGGGTCCATCCACGGCGCGGCCGTCGCGAAGGGGGTCAAGGAGGCGCCCTCCTGCACCGGGTGCCACGGGGAGCACAGCATCTACTCCCATCTGGATCCCCGGTCGACCGTGTACCCGACGCATGTATCGGAGCAGTGCTCCAAGTGCCACGCGTCGGTGGTCATCATGAGCAAATTCGGGATCGAGGCGGAGCAGGTGGCGACGTACAGGGAGTCGTTCCACGGCGTGGCGAGCGGCTTCGGGTCCCGCACCGTCGCGAACTGCGCTTCCTGCCACGGGGTCCACGACATCCGGCCTCCGGAGGATCCCCTCTCCATGGTGAACGTGAAGAACATCCCCGCGACGTGCGGGAAATGCCACCCCGGCGCGTCGGCCCACTTCGCGGAGGGGAAGATCCACGTGGACCCCACGAAGAAGGAGGCGGGGATCATCTACTGGACGGCGACGTTCTTCAAGTACCTGACGATCTTCACCATGCTGGCGCTGGTCGGGCACATCTTCCTCGACATGTACGGCAGGACGCGGCGCCTCCGCGGAGAGCGGTGACGGTCCGACAACCACCCGAACGGGAGTCATGAGCATGTCCGAGAAAGACCCGAAGGACCCGGCGGCCGACGTCGTCGATCGGGAAATCGAGGCGGCCTCCGGGGAGCTCGCCTCGCTTCCCCCGGAGCAGGCCGAGGCGCTGAAGGAGAAGGTCCGCCGGCGCGTGCGGGAGGAGATGGAGGCGGAGCTGCGCGCCCGCACCGAGGCGGAGCGGAAGGAGGCGGCGCGCCTCGAGCGGGAGCGGCGCGCGAGGGAGAAGGAGCTGGAGAAGGGAGAGACGTTCGAGCGGTTCAACCGGAACTTCCGCTTCCAGCACATGGTGCTGTTCTCCTCGGTCATCATCTTGATCGTCACCGGCATGCCGCTGAAGTTCCCCGAGTTCTTCCTGTCCGGGTGGCTCATCGGGCTCTTCGGCGGGATCCAGGCCTCGACCATCGTCCACCGCGTCGGCGCGGCGATGCTGATCTATTTCATGGTCCACCATTTCCTCTACACGATCCTTTCGCGGGACGGGCGGCGCGATTTCCTCCTCCTGCTCCCGAAGCTCCAGGACGCGAAGGACATCCGCGCCAACATCCGGCATTTCCTGGGCAAGAGCCCCGAGAAACCGAAGTTCGGCCGGTTCAGCTACATCGAGAAGTTCGACTACTGGGCGGTCTACTGGGGCTGCGTCATCATGATCGGCTCGGGCGCGTTCCTCTGGTTCGAGACGGTCATCATGAAGTTCCTGCCGAAAGTCGCCATCGACATGGCGCACGAGATGCACAGCGACGAGGCGCTCCTCGCCACGCTGGCGATCGTCGTCTGGCACTTCTACAACGTCCACTTCAACCCGGACCGGTTCCCCGGGTCGCTCATGTGGTGGCACGGCCGTATCACCGAGCATGAAATAAAGGAAGAGCACCCGCTCGAGTACGAGGAGATCATGGAGCGGCGCAGGCGGGAAGCGCGGGAGGGCGCCGGCGAATGATGGAGAGACTTAAGGGCTGGTGGAGCGCGTTCCGTTCGAACCGGAACCCGCTGACGGTCTTCATCCTGATCGCCGTCGGGCTGTTCGTCCTGTGGAACGGCGCGTTCTTCGTGGCGGCGTACTTCCCGCAGTCGTGCCGCGCCTGTCACTACATGGATCCGTACGTGGACCAGTGGCAGGCCTCCAGCCATTCCAACGTGACCTGCATCAAGTGCCACTCCTTCTCCCCCGTGTTCATCACCGTGACCACGCTGAAGTACGCGACGGGGCTGTACAACCCCAGGCCGCGCGCCGACGTGCGGGACGAGTCGTGCCTCGCGAAGGAATGCCACGCGGGGCGGATCGAGAAGGGGAAGGTCCGCGTCGGGAGCATCCAGTTCGACCACCAGGACCACCTGACGAAGCTCAAGCGCGGGGAGCGGCTGCGCTGCACGAGCTGCCACTCCGCCGTCGTCCAGGGGGAGCACATCGCGAAGGGCTCCCACACCGTGGTGGACAAGGGCGTCTGCTTCCTGTGCCACTTCAAGGGGATCAGCCCCGGCCAGGCGCTGGGCGGCTGCCAGGCCTGCCACGGGACACCGACGAAGGTCGTCGAGCACGGCGGCTTCATGTTCTCCCACGAGTCCTACCTGAAGATCGGCGTGCCGTGCATGCAGTGCCACACCCGGAGCTCGGAGGGCGACGGGAAGGTGGCGGACTCCCACTGCTACGAATGTCACGTGGGACGGCTCGAGAAGAAGGGCGACGTGCTGGCCATCCACCGGACCCACGTGACGGCCCGGTCGATCCAGTGCTTCAAGTGCCACGAGAGGATCCAGCACGGCACGGTGGAGCTGGTGAAGACCTTCGAGGTGCGTTGCGACGCCTGCCACAAGATGCAGCACGGCTACCAGAAGGAGATGTATATGGGCACGGGCGCGAAGGGCGTCCCCGACACCCCCTCGCGCATGTTCTCCGCGCAGGTGTCGTGCGACGGCTGCCACACCCGCGCCGTGGAGGCCCTCGAATCGGGCGTGTCGTTCCCCGGCGAGAGGCGGCTGGAGCCGGAGCGGAAGAGCTGCGTCGCGTGCCACGGGAAGGGCTACGACCTGATGATGGACGACTGGGTCCGGCATTCGCGGGGGCTCGTTTCGGAGATGGAGCGCGTCGTAGCGGCGGGGATGAGCGCGGTCGGCGTCGGGACCGCGAAGGGGAAGCTGGGGGACGCCCGCGGGCTGGTGCGGGATGCCCGTGAGAACCTCAAATTCCTTCGGGCCGGCAGGGGAGCGCACAACATCGAGTACGCCCTGAAGATCCTGCAGACCGGCCACGAGCAGGTGGCCACCGCCTACAAGCTGGCGGGAGTCCCTGGCGGGCCGCCGAAGCCGGCGATCCTGGCATCGCCCACGGCGTACTGCGCCACCCTGTGCCATTCGAGCTTCCAGCCGAAGGACAAGGTGTTCTTCCGGGAGATGGAGATCCAATTCCCGCACGCCCTCCACGTGAAGGACGTGGGGATCGAGTGCTCCAAGTGCCATTCCCCCGAGAAGCACAAGATGCGCATCGTGACCAAGTCCGAGTGCATGGCGTGCCACCACGAGAGCCGGGACATCGACTGCGCCCATTGCCACGGACCGCAGAAGGCGCTCTACGAGGGGAAGGTGAAGGCGCACGGGACCGAGGCGCGGCCGGACGTGATGGCGGAGGCGGGCACCAAGTGCGTCGAGTGCCACGACCTTAAAAAAGGCGCCCAGACCGTCCTCTCGGTCAAGGCCAAGTGCGAGGAGTGCCACGACCCCTCGTACGGGAAGATGCTCCTCGAGTGGAAGCAGGAGATCACGAAGAAGGAGAACGCCATCGCCGTGGCGCTCGAGGAGGCGAAGGAGTACGTCGCCCGCTCGAAGAAGGCCGGCAGGGACGTCTCGCGGGATGAGGAGCTGGTCGCGCAGGCCGACGCGAACTACCAGGCGGTTACCGCGGGGCGGGGGACCCACAACATCAAGCTCAGCCGGGAGCTGCTGCGCGTCGCGCAGGCGAACCTCGACAAGGTGCTCGCAGGTAGGCGGGGGAAGTAGTCCCGGCGCGTCTGGAAAAACCGCCCCGATTCTGGTATACGGCTATAGACTCCCCGCGCCGTTCCGGGCCGGGGGCATGCCCACGGGGGGATGACGCATGAGAGGATCGTTCCGCGCGGCGGCGCTGTCGTTTTTATTCCTTATCGCGTGCTTTCCCCCCGCGTACGGCGGCTGGGGGTCGGAAGCCCCGCAGGTCGACCAGTCCGATACGACGAAGAAGCTGGAGAGTCTTCCGCGCGCCCAGGGGAACCGGCGGGTCGTGACCATCTACGAGTTCCGCTCCAGCGTCTCGGAGGTCTCCGGGGCGGCCGCCACCGACATGTTCACCACGGCGCTCATCAAGTCCGGCGCCTTCGCCATCGCGGAGCGCCAGCGGCTCAACCAGGGCGTCGCCTTCGAGAAGCAGCTCAACGCCCAGGGGCAGAGCACCGGCACCGCGGCCCGTCACCAGCTCCGGGGGGCGGAGTTCATCTTCGAAGGCACGGTCTCCGAGGCCAACGTGCAGGCGAGCAAGACCGGCGTCGGCGGGGTGTTCCGTGGCTTGGGCGTCGAGACCAGCGGGGATAAGGCGACCATCGGAGTCGACGTGCGGGTGGTCTCCGCCGCGACCGCCGAGGTGCTCGACGCCGTGAACGTCCGCAAGCCGGTCAAGTCCGGCGGATTTTCGGTGAGCGGGATCGGCTCGTTCGCCCAGAAATTCACGAAGAAGAATCTCCAGGGCGCGGACGTCGGTGTGGCTCACGAGGGGCGCGAAGGCGTGGACGAAGCGCTGAGGGCGTGCATCGAGGAGGCGGTCTACCAGCTTGTTCAGCGGTACGGCGCAAACTGACTTTGGTCACCTTGCGGGCGAGGCTCGCCGCTTCCCTCCTGGCGCTGGCATTCCTTTGCGCGCCGGCGGCGGCGCAGACGCTATTCGACGTCGGGCCCGCCCGCACCCCTCGCATCCATGAGCATCCCCCCGGCCATCGCCCCGCGAATGTTCACAGTCGGATCTATTCCTTCAGCGTCCTTCCCGGCGCCTGCACCCTGAATTTCTCGTTCCCGGCGGCCGCCGTCCGCCTCAAGCCGCAGCTCTCCGTCTTCGATCGGTGGCCTTACGATCCCGCGGCCCGCAGGTACGATCTGCCCATGGGTCCCCTGGCCGCCGGCGGCGGGAAGAGGATCGAGTACCGGTGGAGCATGGACATCTCTCCCGCGAGCAGCGGCACCCGGGTCTACGTCGTCGTGGAGTTCCCGTCGGCCGCCGACGGGACAGGCCCGTTCCCGCACGAGATCTACATCGCGGGTCCGGCGCCTTCCCCCGTTTTCCGGGCGGAGCGGGGCGTCACCGCGCTCGCCGGCCCCTCCGGCCTCGTCCTGTCCGACGGCCGGGAGCCCGCCCCCCAGGCGGCGGACAGGTCCGATGGGAAATCGGACTCCGTCGCCCTGCCCTCCCTGCCCGCTCCCGGCGACCTCCTGCGGAACGGTTCGTTCCGGGACGGCCTCAATCACTGGACACCGCACCGGGAGCGCGTCGCCGCGGAGGACGTCCGGTCGTTCTCCCTCGCGGACGGGGTCCTCAAGATCCGGGCCCCCCGGGAGAACGCCCGCGAAGGGGTGATGCAGCACGTGAACGCCGACGTGTCGGGCGCCGCGTCGGTCGTCCTGGCGGCGGACGTGCAGGTCCGGGAGCAGACGCAAGGCGGCCTGGGCGCGGAAGGGCGGGACGCCCCCATCGCGGTCGCCGTCGCGTACCGGGGCGCCTCCGGCGGGGAGGAGTCCGCGGGCCGGATCTTCTGGAAAGGCTTCTACGCCCTGGAGCGGGAGCGGCCCGGCGGGGACGCCGACGGGCAGAAGGTGCCCCGGGGTCAGTGGCACCGGGTCTCCATCGACCTCATGCAGCTCGACCCGAAGCCCGCGACGATCCTGTTCATATCGCTCGAGGGCTCGGGGTGGCCTTCCCGGGAGGGCTGGGTCCGCAACGTGCACCTCATCAAGTCGGGGGTTGAAAAATGAAGCGATTCGCAACGGCGGCGATTTCCTGCGCGATCCTCCTCCTGCCGGCGGGCGTGGTCTTTGCGGGCGCCCTGGACCGGGGGAACGTCGCTCCCCGCAGCAATCCCGTGGCCCAGAGCATGATCCGGGTGCCGGGGGTCGTCGGGCAGGAGCAGGCGACGGCCATGGCGGCCATCCAGCAGGCCGGGCTGAATCCCTCGATCCTGGAGGCGAAGAAGATCCCGAAGGGGATGCAGGGAGCGGCGGGGATGGAGTGCAAGGTGGTCGACCAGAAGCCGTCGGCCGGCGGCATGGCGATGTACGGGACCACCGTGACCGTCTACGTGTACAAGCCCGGACAGTGCGCCGCCGGGATGGGAAGCGTCCCCGGGGCGCCGTCCTACGGGATGGGCTCCACGCCTTCTTACGGGAACCCGTCGTCGGGTTTCCCGGGCGGCCCATCCTCCGTCCCCGTCCAGATGCAGCCGATGCAGGGAGGCATGATGGGCGGGACCCAGATGCAGGGAGGCCAGGGCTTCCAGGTGCAGCAGTACTATTTCCCCGACCCGAACGCGTCCGCGCCTCCGGGGCAGCAGGGGCAGCCGTCCTCGCCTCCGCCTCCGCCGCAGGGCGTGGATCCGTACACCGGCCAGCCGATGCCGCAGGGTGCCCCGCCTCCTCCTACACAGTGACGGACTGGCGGCGGGCGACGCGAACTGGCGGGGGACACACTTCCCCTTCAGCCCGCGTTTGAAGCGAAGTATGTCCCCCTCTGGAGGAGGAGTAAGCCGCAAGGGGCGCCCGGGCAGCGGACACCCCTTGCGCCTTACTCCTCCGTGAACGCCTCGTAGTCCTCGAAGTTCATGAGCCGGTCGAGCTCCTCGGGGTCGGCGAGCTCGATCTCGACGATCCAGCCTTTCCCGTACGGGTCGACGTTGACCAGGGTGGGATCCTCGATCGCCGCTTCGTTCACGGCGCGGATCGTGCCCGTGATGGGGCTGGCCAGCTCGACCACGGTCTTCTGGGATTCCACCTCGCCGAACGTCTCACCCTGCTCCAGGAACCTGCCGACTTCGCCCAGCGTGGCGGAGATGATCTCTCCGAGCTGCTCCTGGGCGTAGTCCGACAGTCCGACCCGGACGGTCTCTCCCATCTCGAGAACCCAGAGGTGGTCTTCGGAAAATTTGAGGGCGGCTTCGTCCATACAGGGGTAGTTTACAGGCACCCGCCGGGGGATTGTCAATTTTTCCCGAGAACGGCCAGCGCCGTCTCGACGTGTCCCAGCGGCGCGCTCACCTGGAATCCGTTCACCCGGTCGCGGATCCGCTCGATGATCTCCCGGGCGATGTCGATCCCGGCCTTCCGGCCTTCCTCCCGCGTCGTGCAGCGCGCCATCCGCTCGAGGACCGCCTTCGGGACGACCACGCCGGGCACCTCGTTGTTCATGAACTCCGCGTTCTTGTAGCTGATCAGCGGCCACACGCCGGCGAGCACGGGGATCGTCCGGCGGTACCCCCCGATGCGGTCGAGGAAGCGGAACAGGGCGTCGGCGTCGAAGACCGGCTGGGTGATGGCGAACTCCGCCCCCGCGTCGATCTTCCGGAAGTACCGCTCGATCTCCCGCTCGAGGTCCACGGCGCACGGGTTCGCCCCCACGCCGATGAAGATCCCCGTCGGCGGATCGATCGGGTTCCCGCCGATGTCCACGCCGCGGTTCAGGTTCGACGCCATCTGGACCAGCCCGATGGAGTCGACGTCGAACACGCCCGTCACGTCCGGGTACTCTCCCAGCTTCGGCGGGTCGCCTGTGATGATGAGAAAGTTCGCGAGGCAGGCCGCGTATCCCCCCAGCAGGTCCGACTGCATGCCGATCAGGTTCCGGTCGCGGCAGCAGTAGTGCAGGACCGGCTCGATCCCCACCTCCCGGAGGATGGAGAGCGCCGCGATCATAGGGGACACGCGGGCGCTCGCCCGCGGCCCGTCGGGGATGTTGATCGCATCGATCCCGGCCTCCGAGCACATCCGCGCCTTCGCGAGCAGCGGCTCCATGTTGCTGGACTTCGGCGGCAGCAGCTCCACGGAGGTGACCTTTTCGCCCGACATCAGCTTCGCCGCGAAGCGGGACTTCTTCTCCGGCGGGAGCGCCTGGACGGCCGTCTCGGGCCGGACCAGCGGCTTCACCTCGATCTGGCGCTTCACGCCCGGCAGCGTCTTCACGGCGCGCGCCATCGTGCGGATGTGCGCGGGGGTCGTGCCGCAGCAGCCGCCCACCCCCCGCACTCCGAGCTCGATGTACCGCTTGGCGTACTCGGTGAAGTACTCCGGGCTGGTCAGGTACATCACCCGGCCGCTGATCTCCCTCGGCATCCCCGCGTTCGGCATGGCCACCACGGGCTTGGAGGTGTGCGACAGGACGTCGTGGAGGGCGTCGAAGGTGCCGGAGGGGCCGACGCCGCAGTTGATCCCCACGATGTCCACGTTCGGATCCGCGTCGAGCGCCGAGGCCATCGCCTCGGCCGGCGCTCCCAGGGCCGTCTCCGCCCGGTCGTTCAGCGTGAAGGAGGCGAGCACCGCGCCGCGGAACTCCTTCGCCACGCGGGCGGCGAGCAACAGCTCGTTCAGGTTGGAGAAGGTCTCCAGCAGGAACAGGTCGACGCCTTCCGCGGCGAGGGCGCCCATCTGGGCCCGGAACGCGCTCTCCACCTCCTCCGCGAATGCTTCCGGCATCTTCTGGGTGGACTCCGTGCACGGGCCCACCGCCCCCGCGACGAACACGTCGCCCCCCGCCGCCTCCCGCGCCAGCTTCACCCCCGCCCGGTTGATCGCCTCGGTCCGCTCGGCCAGGCCGAAGGTCTTGAGCTTGATGGGGTTCGCGCCGAAGGTGTTCGTCTCGATCACCTGGGCCCCCGCCTCGATGTAGTCCCGGTGGATCTGGAGGATGAGCCGCGGGTTGGAGAGGCACAGCTCGTCGTAGCAGGTGTGGATGAACACGCCGCGCTCGTAGATCATCGTTCCCATCGCCCCGTCGAACACCAGGGGGAACTCCTTCATCCGGGCAAGGATGTTCATGGCTGCTCCATCTCGTCGAACGCGAATTTCACCGCGCGGCACAAGGGGCACGCCCATCCGGGGGGAAGCTCGTCGAAGGCGGTCCCCGGCGGGACCTCGCTCATCGGGTCCCCCGCGTCGGGGTCGTAAACGTATCCGCAGCGCGAGCAGATGTGCTTCTTCACTGCCCGTTCCCTCCCGCGCCCGCTACACGGCGAAATACTTCGCCTGCGGATGGTGGACGACGATGGCGGAGGTCGACTGCTCCGGCACCATCTCCATCGTTTCCGTCAGGGCGACGCCGATCCCGCCGGCGGCGAGGAGCTCGAAGAGCTGCGCGTGTCCCGAGAGGTCCGGGCAGGACGCGTAGCCGAATCCGTACCGCGATCCCCGGTATTCCCGGCCGGGGAACCCCAGTTCGCGGCGCATGAGTTCGTGCCAGTACTCCGCCAGCGCATCGGCGGCCTCCACGCCGAAGGCGTGCAGCATCAGGTAGTCGTGGTACCGGCCGGCCACGAAGAGCTCCCGGGCCGCCGCGCCGGTCCGGTCCCCGACGGTGGCGACGAAGAACCCCGCGACGTCGCCTCCCTCCTCCCGCCCCCGGAAGTAGTCCGCGATGCAGAGACGGGGCGGCGCGGCGCGGCGCGGGAAGGGGAAGGAGAAGGCGCGCCCTTCGTGCTCCACGACGAGCGCGTCTCCCTCCGAGAAGCAGCGGAACCACCCGTAGGCCACCCGGGGCTCCAGGAGCCGCTCCGCCAGCGCGCGGAGCTTGATCTCCTCGTACATCGGGCGGACCTTCTCCCGGACCAGCTCCTCGTACGCCTCCTCCGTCATCTTCCCGCGGCGGTATCCCCAGCGTCCCCGGAAGAGCGCCGGCTCGTTGATGTAGGGGAACAGGAGGGACGGCTCGAGCTCCATGACGTGCCGCCTGCCGAGGAAGGGCGGCACCGGGACAGGGACGTCCCGCGAAACGGCCGCGTCTTTCGCGGCGGGCATGGCGGCGGGGGCTTCCGCGGGGGCGAAGACCGTGGAGGCGAGCGTGCCCGCCTCGAATTCCCGCAGCGCCGAGAGCCCCGCGAAGGCGTCGGGGCAGTAGACCACCGGGCCGGGATACAGGGGGGCGCACTCCTCCGCGACGAACTTCCGAGTCAGCGCGGCGCCGCCCAGCAGGATGGGCGCCCGGATCCCCGCCGCGGCGAACTGCGGGAGGCTCTCCTTCATCACCAGCGCGGACTTGACGAGCAGCCCCGACAGGCCGATCGCGTCCGCGCCGGTCGCAGCGGCTTTCTCGATGATCGTCTCCGCGGGGATCTTGATGCCCAAGTTGATCACCCGGTACCCGTTGTTCGCCAAAAGGATGTCCACCAGGTTCTTCCCGATGTCGTGCACGTCTCCCGCCACGGTGGCCAGCAGGACCGTGCGCCCCTCTTCCCGCTCCGACTTCCCCAGGTGCGGGGCCAGCCGGTCCACGGCGTACCGCATCGTCTCCGCGGAGCGGAGCACGAAGGGGAGGAGCATCTCCCCGCGGCCGAACAGCTCCCCCACGCGGCGCATCGCCGGGACCAGGAGCTCCCCGATGATCGACGCGGCCGGGCGGCGCGACAGCAGGATCGCGAGGAGGTCGTCGATCCCCTCGCGGTCGCCCGCCAGCACCTTTCCCGCGAGCTCCTCCTCCGGCGGCAGCGCGGGGGCTTCCTTCCCCGGGGCCGCCTCTTCCCCGGAGGCGGGCTTGTCCGCGAAGCGGCGGATGAAGGCGGCCAGCGGCGACTCCCCGTCGGCGCGCGGCCTGTTGTAGAGGAGGTCCAGGCACGCCTCCCGGTCGTCCCCGGGGATACTCGACAGCGGGAGCACCTTCCCCGCGTCCACGATGGCCATGTCGAGCCCGGCCGCCACCGCCTCGTGGAGGAAGACGGAGTTCAGGACCCTGCGCGAGGCGGGGGAGAGACCGAAGGAGACGTTGCTCACGCCCAGCGATGTGAAGACGCCGGGGAGCTCCTCCTTTACGCGCCGGATGGCCTCCAGCGTGTTCGCCGCCGCGTCGGCCAGCCCCGGGTCGCCCGAGCCGACGGTGAACGTGAGGAGGTCGAACGCCAGGTCGCGCGGCCGCAGCCCGTACCGGCCCACGGCGAGGTCGTATATCCGCTTCGCAACGGCGACCTTCCCCTCGACCGTCATCGCCATCCCTTTCTCGTCGATCGTGAGGGCGATGACCGCGGCGCCGTGCTTCCTGGCCGCGCGGCAGATCCGCTCGAGGTTCTTCCCGCCGTCCTCGAGATTCACCGAGTTGACGAGGCACCTTCCCGGATGGATCTCGAGCGCCGCCTCGATGCATTCCGGGCGGGTCGAGTCGACGGCCATCGGGGCGTGGACCGACCGCGCGAAGAGGCGGGCCATGGCTTCCATGTCGGCCCGCTCGTCCCTCCCCGCGTACGCCGTGCAGAGGTCCACCGCGTGGGCGCCGTCCGCCTGCTGCTCGAGCGCGACGGCGAGCGCCCCGTCGAAGTCGTTCTCGAGGAGCCGCTCCCGGAACCGTTTCGAGCCGGAGGCGTTGCACCGCTCGCCGATGAGGAAGGGCGGGATCTCCTGGCGGATCTCGACGGCCTGGTACAGGCTGCCGAGGGAGGGCTTGGGGTCCGCATCGCGCGGGGCGGGGGACGCCCCCTCGAGCGCCTCCCGGAGGCGCCGGATGTGCGCGGGCGTCGTGCCGCAGCAGCCGCCCACGATGGAGACGCCCTCCTCCCGGACGAAGGCGGAAACCTGCGCGGCGAACGCCTCGGGGGAGAGCGGGTAGACCGTCTTCCCCTCCGATACCTGGGGGATGCCGGCGTTGGGGATGCAGGAGACCCGACCCCGGTAGTTCCGGCAAAGGAAGCGGATGTGGGAGGTCATCCCCTCGGGGCCCGTCGCGCAGTTGAGCCCGATGGAGAAGAGGGGGAACGGCTCGAGGGCGGCCAGCGCGGCGGCCAGGTCGGTCCCCACCAGCATCGTCCCGGCGCTCTCCACGGTGAGCGACACCATCACCGGGATCTCCCGCTTCATCGCTTCCAGCGTCTCGAAGCAGGAAACGAGGCCGATCTTCACCTGCAGAAGGTCCTGGCACGTCTCGAAGATCAGCAGATCGGCGCCGGCGTCGGCCAGCGCGCGCACCTGCTCCGCGTAGGCGGCCGAAAGCTGCGCGCGGCCGATGTGCCCCAGCGAGGGAAGCTTCGTCGTCGGGCCCAGGGAGCCGGCGACGTACGCGGGGCGCCCCGACCGGCGGATCGCCGAGCGGGCGTTCTCCACCGCCGCCCGGTTGATCTCCGCGACGCGGTGGGCGAGCCCGTATTCCTCCAGCACGACGGCGTTCGCGCCGAAGGTGTTCGTCTCGAGGACGTCCGCCCCCGCGGCGAGGAACGACCCGTGCCATTCCCGGATCAGCCCGGCGGCGGAAACGTTCAGGAACTCGTTGCACCCCTCGCGCCCCTGCCAGGCGGACGGGGGGATCTCCATGCGCTGGAGATTCGTGCCGCAGGCGCCGTCGAACAGCAGGAGTTCGTCCATAAGTGTTCAATCGTAGAATAGAAATCCGGAGCAGTCAAACGGGCGTATTTTTCGCGGGGTTCCGATACCTTTTGAAGAAGGGTTGGCAATAGTATAATCTTGTTTTATACCGATTCCGCTTTCCGCGTCCGTCAACCGGTAACCCGGGAAAGGGGGAAGCGTTCATGTCGAAACTGAAGGATTTGCTTAGGCAGAAGATCGAGGAGCACCGTCCCCGCGTCCAGAAGCTTCTCAAGGAGCACGGGCAGGCGCTTATCGACAAGGTGACCATCGAGCAGGCCATCGGCGGCGCGCGCGACGTCAAGTGCCTCGTGTCCGACATCTCGTACCTCGATCCGCAGGAAGGGATCCGGTTCCGGGGGAAGACCATCCCGGAGACCTTCGCGGACCTGCCGAAGCTTCCCGGCAAGGACTACCCGCTCGTCGAGGGGTTCTGGTACTTCCTCCTCACCGGGGAGGTGCCGACGATGAAGGACGCCCGGGAGGTCATGGCGGACCTGCGCGAGCGCTCCCGCGTCCCGCTTTACGTGTTCGACATCCTCCGGGCGATGGCGCGCGACTCCCACCCGATGGCGCTCTTCTCCACCGCGATCCTCTCCATGCAGCGGGAGTCGGTCTTCGTCAAGCGGTACAACGAGGGGATGCGGAAGACGGAATACTGGGAACCGATGTACGAGGATTCCATGAACCTTTTGGCGAGGCTCCCCGAGATCGCCGCCTACATCTACCGGATGAAATACCGCAGCGACACGCCGATCGGCCCGGACCGCAGCCTCGACATGGGGGCGAACTTCGCCCAGATGATGGGATTCCCCGAGCCCTATGACGACGTCGCGCGGATGTACTTCGTCATCCACTCCGATCACGAGGTCGGGAACGCCTCGGCGCACACGGTGCACCTCGTCGCCTCGACGCTGTCGGACGCCTACTACGCCTTCTCCGCGGGGATGAACAGCCTGGCCGGGCCGCTCCACGGGCTCGCCAACCAGGAGGTCCTCATGTGGGTCCAGGGCGTGATGAAGGAGATGGGAGGGAAGCTCCCCACAAAGGACCAGCTCAAGAAGTTCCTGTGGGACACCCTGAACGCCGGACGGGTCATCCCCGGCTACGGCCACGCGGTGCTTCGCCGGACCGACCCGAGGTACACCGCCCAGATGGAGTTCTGCCAGAAAAACCTGCCGGACTTCCCGATGTTCCAGCTCACGAACCTGATCTACCAGGTGGCGCCGGGCGTCCTGCGGGAGCACGGGAAGGCGAAGAACCCCTGGCCGAACGTCGATGCGCAGTCCGGCGTCATCCAGTGGTACTACGGACTCACGGAATACGACTTCTACACCGTCCTGTTCGGCGTGGGCCGGGCGCTCGGCACCCTTGCGAACGTCACGTGGGACCGGGCGCTGGGATATCCGCTGGAGCGGCCGAAGTCCGTCACCACGGAGATGCTCGAGCAGTGGGCGGCCGAGGGCGGCCGGCAGATGGCTTAGCGGAGCGCCTGGAACGGGGTGGGATTTTTGACCCGCCGTCGAAGGCGGGCCGGGGGCGGCGAAAGGAATTTTCGCCGCCCTATTTATTCCCCTGAATTTTTCCCCCTTTTCACGCGAAATGTTTTGTGGTCAATTGATTGACACGAATTGCCCCCGGCCAGGAGGTCGAGCAAGATGCAGTCCGTCCTCATCATCGACGACAGCGATGACATCCGTTTCCTCCTGACCGATTTTCTCAAGAACGAGGGGTTCGAAACGGCCGAGGCGAAGGACGGGGAAGCGGGGCTGGAACTGCTCCGGCGCCAGAAGTTCGACCTCTTCCTGGTCGACCTCGTGATGCCCGGCAAGGGGGGGTGCGACGTCCTCCGGGAGGTGAAGGAGCTGTCCCTCGGCGTTCCCGCGATCGTCATCACGGGGAACGGCTCGATCGGCTCGGCCGTGGACGCGATGCGGCTGGGCGCCTTCGATTACGTCGAGAAGCCGTTCAACCTCGAGGCGCTCAAGATCGTGATCGAGCGCGCCCTCTCCCACCAGCGTCTCCAGAAGGAGAACGCGACTCTGAGGAAGCAGCTCTCCGACAAGTACGATTTCCGCAACTTCATCGGCAACTCCCCTCGGATGCAGTCCCTCTACCGGATCCTGGAGAAGATCTCCGACACCGACAGCACGATCCTCATCACGGGGGAGAGCGGGACGGGGAAGGAACTCGTCGCAAAGACGATCCATTACAACAGCTCCCGCGCGGAGCATCCCTTCGTCCCGATCAACTGCGGAGCGATCCCCCACGACCTCCTCGAGTCGGAGCTGTTCGGGCACGAGAAGGGCGCTTTCACGGGGGCGATCAACACGCGCGTCGGGCGGTTCGAGCTGGCGAACTTCGGGACGATCTTCCTCGACGAGATCGCCGAGCTCCCCATCTCCCTCCAGGTCAAGCTGCTGCGGGTCGTGCAGGAGCGGGAGTTCGAGCGGATCGGCGGCGCGCGGACCATCAAGGTGAACGTGCGGATCCTCGCCGCGACGAACCGGGAGCTCGAGAAGGCCGTGCACGACGGCAGGTTCCGGGAGGACCTCTATTACCGGCTGAACGTGATCCCCCTGCACATGCCCCCCTTGAGGGAGCGGGACGACGACGTCCTGCTGCTCTTCGATCACTTCATGGGCGTGTTCTGCGGCAGGAGAAGGCGCCCCGTCCTCAAGGTCGATCCCGAGGCGCGCCGGATCCTCATGAGCTACCGCTGGCCCGGCAACGTCCGGGAGCTCGAGAACGCGGTGGAGCGGATGGTCATCCTCAACGAGAGCGGCATCATCGGCGTCGAGGACCTGCCGGAGCATATCCGCAGGTCGTCCGGGGCGGACGGCGCGGCGGGCCTCTCCCTGGCCGCCCCCCTGAAGCCGGAGCTCCCGGCCCGGGCTTCCTGGACGGAGGCGGGGATCAACCTGAACGCCGTGCTCGGAGACCTGGAGAGGACCCTCATCCTGCAGGCGCTCGATAAGTCGGGCGGGGTGAAGAACAAGGCCGCCCTGCTGCTCGGACTGAACCGGACGACCCTGCTGGAGAAGATCAAGAAGATGGGACTCTCGACGACCGCGTCAGTTCTCTGACACCAGGTAGACGAAAAAGCCTTTAAAAATCGACGTCTTGTTGTGGCACATTCCTTGCTGTTGTAGTGTGCCATGGCCCGGTTTCTCCTGATATTCCTCGTTCTCGCCGCGTTTCCGGGGCCGTCTCCGGCGGCAACCCCCGCGGTGCCGGTGCCTCCCGGCCCCCTGTCGGAAGCGCTTTCCCTGGTGGAATCGAAAAAGCTCCCCGAAGCGATGAAAATCCTCGGGTCGCTCCGGCCGGGATTCGACGAACTGGGGCCTTATCATTACGTCCGGGCGCTCGCCTTCTCCGCGGCAGGGAACCCGCAGGAAGCCGCCTGGAGCTATCGCCGCGCCGCGATCTACTCCGTCGCCCCCGTCGTCAAGGAGGCCGCGCTCTTCCGGGCCGCCGAGACGGAATTCGGGATGGGGTGCTTCATCGAAACGAAGTCCGACTGCCGCATCTTCCTAAAGAAATATCCCGACTCCCGCCTTGCCGGGAAGGCGCGCATCCTGCTGGGGCGGAGCCTGTCCGCGATCGGCCGGCACCGCGAGGCGGTCCGGGAGTTCGAGCAGGCGGACGGTTCCGCCGAGGCGCTGTACGGGAAGGCGAACGCCCTCCAGAGGATGGGGAACACGGGGGATGCCGTGCGGGCGTACGCCGCGGCGGTGGCCGCAGACGAGCGCTTCCCGCTCTCCTCCGACGAAACCCGCCTGTGGATGGGGGAGAACCTGCGCCGGACGGGCGCGCGGGAGCCGGCGAAGGATTTCCTGCGGAAGGTCGCGGACCCGGCGAACAAGGACTACGCCGCGTTCGGCCTGGCGGAAATCGCCGCGGAGGAATCGAGGCACGACGAGGCGGTCAAGCTGTTCGGCGCGGTGGTTCCGTCCCGCGACCGGAAGCTGGGCAGGACCGCGCTGCTGCGGATCTCGGACGTGGAGGCGGCTTCGGGGAAGCCCCGGGAGGCGGCCGGGCGGCTCCAGGAGATCGTGGACAAGTACCCGTTCACGCCGGAGTACGACCAGGCGATGCTGCGGCTCGCGCGGCTTCGCGCCAAGGCGAACGATCCTTCCGCGGCGCTGGCGTTCTACGCGAAGCTCGTGCTGCGCCCCTCGACCGCGCGCCGGGAAGCCTTGGACGGGATCGAGGGGATCCTGCTGACCGGGCGGGAGAAGGGGGCCGCGCACCTGGCCGCCCTATGGAACGCCGGGGGGCGGTGGCTTCTGGACTCCACGAGGGAACCGGCTCTCGTCGCGATCGCGGAGGCGCTCCGCGGGAGCGGGAAACCTTACCAGGACCTCGTCCGGTGGCTTTCCCGGTACGGATCCGCACCGGTCCGCCCGAAATACCTGGTCGCCCGGTCGCGGCTGCACGCGGAGGCGGGAGACGTCGCCGGGCTGCGCGAGTGCCTGCAGGGGCTGAGGAGCCTCCGCGCGACGGGAGACGACGTGTCGCGCGCCGAGGCGTACCTGCGGTACGCGGAGAAGGATTACCCGGGAGCCGCCGACGCGCTCCTGTCGATGCGCCGGCTCGAGGAGGACGACCTGTCGCTTTTGGGCGACGTCCTTCCGTACGCGGAGGAACTGAAGAAGGCGATCGCCGCCGTCGAGGCCGGGATCGCCCGGTCGGGCGCGCCCGCCCGCGTCCTCGGGCGCCTCGCGGACATCCTGCACGACGAGGGACGCCGAACCGAATCGATCCGGTATTACCGGATGGCCGCGGAGAAGGACCCGGAGAACGAGTGGCCGTTCTATCGGCTCGCCGTCCTCCTCGGAAAGGACGGGGGGGAGGAATACAGGAAGAGGATCCGCAAGGATCCCGCGCTGGTCCGGATGGCCAACGCGGCCTGGAAGGAGCGGGAGCTGGATGCGAGATGACGCCGGGATCGACTCCGACCGGATCCGGTCGTTAAGCGAGGCCTTCTCCTCGTTCACGGCCGCGTCGGGACTCCTCGAGCGGGCTTACGGGGAGCTGCAGGAGAAAGTCCGGTACCTGACGGTGGAGCTCGAGGAGCGGAACGCCCAGCTCAGGGAGCGGAACGCCCAGCTCAAGGCGGCGCTGGCCGACGCGGAGTCGGCGAAGGACGGAATGAGGGAGCTCGAGGCGCAGGCCGAGCGGAACCGGCGGCTGATCCGGATGGGCGAGATGGCGGCAAAGATCGTTCACGAGATCCGCAGCCCGCTCTGCAGCATCGAGCTCTACGCCACGATGCTCGAGAGCGAGCTCGGCGACGGGGAGGCCTCCCGGCTTTCCCGGGGGATCTCGAGCGGCATCCTTGGCGTGAACAACATCCTCACGAACATGCTCCTGTTCGCGCGGCAGCGAAAGCCGGCGATGATCCGGGCGAACCCGGCCGCCGTCGTCGGCGAGGCGCTGTGCCTCCTGGAGCCGATGGTCGGGCCGCGGGGGATCCTGCTCGAGCGGGACGCCGGCGAGGCGCCGCCGCTCGACGGCGATCCGGAGCTCCTCAAGCAGGCGCTGCTGAACATCGCGCTCAACGCGGTGCAGGCCACGCCCGGCGGGGGGAGGGTCCGGGTGGCCGTGCGGAACGAGGGCGGCGGAGCGGTCATCGCGGTGTCCGACGAGGGCGAGGGGATCCCGGAGGAGAACCTCGAGCGGATCTTCGATCCGTTCTTCAGCACGAAAGCGAAGGGGACCGGGCTGGGGCTGGCGATCGCGTCGCGGATCATGGAGGCGCACGGCGGATTCATCCGGGTCCGGAGCGCCCCGGGCCGGGGGAGCGCGTTCGAGCTCCACTTCCCCCCCGCCGGGACGCGGAAGGAGGCCGCCGTTTGAAGCCTGTCCTCGTCGTGGACGACGACCCCCAGATGCGCGAAGCGTTGAAGGAGGCGATCCGCAGGATCGGCCACGGAGCGGACGTCTGCGAAAACGGCCTGGAGGCGCTGGGGCGGATCGCCCGGACCGGATATTCCCTCGTCGTGACCGACATGAAGATGCCGGGGATGGACGGCCTGGCGCTCCTGCGGGAGATCCGGCGCCGCTCCCCGAGCCAGCCGGTCCTGGTCATCACCGGGCACGGCACGGTCGAGAACGCCGTCGAGACGATGCGGGAGGGCGCGACGAACTACCTCCTGAAGCCCTTCTCCTTCGATTCGCTGAAAAAGGCCGTGGAGGCCGTGATGGCGCGGCCGAGCTCGACCCGCGGGATCCGCACCGCCGACCCGGGGATGGAGAAGGTCCTCAACCTGGCGCGCAACATCGCGGCAAGCGACATCTCCGTGCTCGTCCACGGGGAAAGCGGCACCGGCAAGGAGCTGCTCGCCCGCTATGTCCACGAGTCCGGCCGGCGCGCGGAGCGCCCCTTCGTCGCCGTCAACTGCGGCGCCATCCCGGAGAACCTGATGGAGTCCGAGCTGTTCGGGCACGAGAAGGGGGCGTTCACCGGCGCCGCGGAGCGCAGGAAGGGGAAGATCGAGTTCGCCGCCGGCGGGACGATCCTGCTCGACGAGATCGGCGAGATGCCGCTCTCCCTCCAGCCGAAGCTGCTGCGGGCGCTGCAGGAGCGGGAGATCGACCGGGTCGGCGGCAAGGAGCCGGTCCCGGTGGACGTCCGCGTGATCGCGACGACGAACCGGGACCTCCAGAAGGAGTGCAGGGAAGGCCGTTTCCGGGAGGACCTGTATTACCGGCTCAACGTGTTCCCGCTCCGGATCCCCCCCCTGCGGGAGCGCCCCGCGGACATCCCGCTGCTGGCGGCGCACTTCGCGGAAAAATTTTCCGCGGCCGAGGGGAAGCCGGGGAAGGGGTTCACGGAGGAGGGGATGGCGATGCTCAAGAGCCGCCCCTGGCGGGGGAACGTCCGGGAGCTGGAAAACGTCATCCGCCGGGCCGTGCTCCTCTGCTCCGGCGACGCCATCGGGGCAGGGGATCTCCTGTTCGACGATCCGTCGGAACCTGCCGGATTCAATGGAAAAATTCGCGACATGGAGAAGGAGATGATCCTTCGGACCCTGAAGGAGGTCGACGGGAACAAGGCCCGGGCGGCGGCGATCCTCGGCGTCACGGTCCGGACGATCCGCAACAAGCTCAACGAGTACGGCCGCTGAAGGCGGTTCGCCTTGGCACGTTTGTTGTATCGATAGGGGCGAGGAGGCGACATGAGCGACATTTTCAAGACACTCGAAGGGCAGCTCCGGGCGTCGAACCTGCGCCACGGAGTGATCGCTTCCAATATCGCCAACGTGGATACCCCGGGCTACCAGGCCCGGGACGTCAAGTTCAACGCCGCCCTGAACGAGGCGACCATCGAGCTGAGGAGCACCCAGGAGGGCCACATGGCTCCTGCCGGGCAGGCTCCCGGAGGCTCCGTCGAGACGGAGCAGCGGCAGCCGTGGGGCGACCGCAACAACGTCGAGCTCGACATGGAAGTCGCGAAGATGACCGAAAACGCAGTCTTTTTCCAGGCCGCCACGACGCTGCTCACCAAGAACATCCAGATGTACAAGGCGGCCCTCAGGAGGTCCTGATGAATTCGTTCGACGTCCTCACGATCAGCGGCTCGGCGCTCGAGGCGCAGCGGCGGCGGATGAACGTCATCGCCTCGAACCTGGCCAACGCGCAATCGACGCGGACCGAGGAAGGCGGGCCGTACAAGCGGCAGGACGTCGTCTTCTCCTCCGTGGCGCTCGAAGCGAATTCCGCGGAGCTGAAGGGTGTCAAGGTTGCCGACATCGTGACCGACGGAAAACCGCCCAGGCAGGTCTACGATCCCGGCCACCCCGACGCGGACACGGAGGGGTTCGTGCAGATGCCGGATATCAACGCGATGGAGGAGATGGTCAACATGATGATGGCCTTCCGCGCCTACGAGGCCTCCGTCGCGACGTACAACGCGGCAAAGACCATGATGCTCAAGTCGCTCGAGCTCGGGAGGGCGTGATGACGGACATGCGGATCCAGGGGATCGGGGGCGCCGGGATCCCGGCGGTAGCGGGTAGCGCCGCCAAGGGGGGCGCCGCGGGGTTCGACCGGATGCTGGAGGACGCCCTCGGGAAGATCTCCCAGGTGCAGAAGGACTCGGAGACGGCGGTCCGGGAGCTCACCTCCGGGGGGGACGTCACTTCCGCCATGATCGCGATGGAGCGCGCGGACATGA
>JBFLWB010000111.1 GCA_040758155.1 Thermodesulfobacteriota bacterium | reverse complement strand
CCATCGCCGCGATCCTCGCCGCGGCGACCGTTCTCGTTTTCCTTGCGACGGGGCTTCCTTACCCCGTCGTCCTGGGCGTCTCGAGCGGATGCTTGAGCATCGTCCCCTACCTGGGGCTGCCTTTGGCGCTCCTGCCGGCGCTGATCGTAGGCATGGTGAGCTTCGAAAGCGCGGCGCCGCTGTTCGCGATCGTCGCCGCCGTCACGGTCTTCCACCTGGCCGCGGTCAACTACCTCACTCCCCGGCTGGTCGGCGCCGGGGTGCGGATGAACGCGACCGCCTCGACGGCGGCGCTTCTGGTCTTCGGGATCCTCTGGGGGGGAATGGGACTGTTGCTGGGGATCCCGATCCTCACGGTGCTGCGCTGCGTCCTCGAGAACATCCCGTCTACGCGGCGGATCGGGAGGTGGCTGGGGAACTGACCCCGATGCGGAAGGGGCCCGGGAGATTCCTCCCGGGCCCCGGCCCCGTCAGGCCTTGGACCGTTCCACTTCCTGTTGCCGGAGGATGCGCCGCAGCAGCTTCCCCACCGCGGTCCTCGGCATCGCGTCGAGGAACTCGATGTCCCGGGGCAGCTTGTACACCGCGATCTTCCCCTTGCAATGCTCGAGAAGCTCCTTCTTGAGCTCCTCGGAAGGCGAGACGCCGGCCTTGAGCTGCACGAACGCCTTCGTCTTCTGCCCCATGATCGGGTCGGGAACGCCGACCACGCCCGCGTCGGCGACCGCCGGGTGCGTCACCAGCGCTTCCTCGATCTCCTCGGGCCCGATCCGGTAGCCGGACGACTTGATGAGGTCGTCCTCGCGGGACAGGAACTGGACGTACCCGTCCTCGTCCATCGTGACGACGTCTCCCGCAAGGCACCAGCCGTCGCGCACGCTCGACTTCTGCTTCTCGTTGTCCTTCCAGTAGATCGTGCCGGTGGGGCCCTGGACGATCATCTTTCCGACGTCGCCGGGCTTGACCGGCTCGAAGCTCTCGTTCACCACCCGCACCGTGTACCCGGGGCACGCCGTCCCGATCGCGCCGGGCTTCACCTTCTTGGTCACCGCGGAGGAGATGAAGACGAACATCATCTCCGTGGTGCCCAGCCCCTCGTAGATCTCCAGGCCGAACTTCTCCTTCCAGTCGAGATACGTCTTGGCGGTCAGCGCCTCGCCGCCGCCGGTGCAGAACCTCAAGGAAGAGTAGTCCCATTCCTTCGGGTCGATGTCGGCCAGCATCTTGCGGTACGCCGTCGGCAGCGCCGACATGATGGTGATTTTATGGTCCCGGATGTTCTTGAACATCGAGACCGGGTCGAACCTCGGGATGAGGGAGACGCCGGCGCCGAACCGGAACGGGATGACGCCCACGGTGGAGTAGCCGGCCGCCATCGCCAGCGGGGCCGGCCCGCCGATGACGTCCTTGTCGGTGACCTCCCAGCAGTACTTCCCGAAGCCGTCGGCGACGATGAGCGACTCCTCCATGAAATGCGCCGTCCCCTTGGGGAGCCCGGTCGTTCCGGAGGTGAACAGGAGGACGGAGACGTCCATCCGGTCGCGCTGCACCGCTTCGCACGCGTCGGGGTTCTTCATGAGGTCGGCGTACGGGACGTACCCCTTCGCCCGGACCTCGTTCTCGTCGCCGCCCACGACGACGATCGACTTCACGGACTTGAGGTCCGCCCGGACCGCCTCCACCTCTCCCAGCATGGCCGCGGCGACGACGATCACCTTCGCCTCCGCCACGTTCGCCACGTGGGCGATCTCCGTGCGCGCGAAGAGGACCGAGGTGGGCAGCGATACCGCGCCGATCTTGATGACGGCGAAGTTGCAGACGAGGATGGGCGGGATGTTGGGCATCCGCATCATCACCCGGTCGCCCTCCTCCACGCCCAGCTTCTTCAGCCCGTTGGCGACGCGGTTCACGCTCGCCTGGAGCTGCTTGTAAGAGATGCGCTGCTCGTCGAAATAGATCGCCGTCCGGTCGCCGAATTTTTCGGCGTTGCGGTCGACGAGGATCTCCGTCGAGTTGAACCTCTGCGGGATGTTCCGGAACTCGTCGAGCGTGTAGATCCTTTGAGGCCTCAGATCGGGCGGCGGAAGGTAGCTCTCCGGGATATTGCCCATCTCCTGCTGTCCTCCTCCTCAATGGGTGCGGCGGCGGGCCGGGGCAGGCGGCCCGCCGCCGTGCTTCGTTCCGCGCGTCTCCGCGCGGCGT
>JBFLWB010000110.1:7456-10109 GCA_040758155.1 Thermodesulfobacteriota bacterium | reverse complement strand
GACCCGCAAGGGCCCGAGAAAGGGCGCCGTCGCGAAGAAGAAGGAAGCCACCAAGAAATAGCGGAAGAACAGCGGAGGAACGATGGCAACGCCGAAGAAAAAGGGGAAGAGGAAGGTCCGCAGGAACGTGCCGGTGGGCGTCGCCCACATCCAGGCGACCTTCAACAACACGATCATCACGATCACGGACCCCGACGGAAACACCCTGGCCTGGGCGAGCGCCGGCGCGAAGGGGTTCAAGGGGTCCCGGAAAAGCACGCCCTTCGCGGCCACCGTGGCGGCGGAAGACGTCGCCAAGAAGGCGATGGACTGCGGGGTGAGCGCCGTGACGGTGAATATCAAGGGACCCGGTTCCGGCCGCGAGGCCGCGCTCCGGTCGCTGCAGGCGGCGGGGCTGAAGATCAACTACATCCGGGACGTGACGCCCATTCCGCACAACGGCTGCAGGCCGCCGAAGCGGCGGCGCGTCTGAAACCGGGCGCAACCCCTAAGGAACAAGGAGGAAATCTTCTTTGGCAAGGTATCGAGAGGCCGTTTGCAGGTTATGCCGCAGGGAAGGCGTCGAGCTTTACCTGAAAGGGGACCGCTGCTTCACGGACAAGTGCGCCATCAAGCGGAGAGGGTATCCTCCGGGCCAGCACGGCCAGCGCCGCCCGAAGCACAGCGACTACGGGGTCCAGCTCCGCGAGAAGCAGAAGGCGAAGCGGATCTACGGCCTTCTGGAGAAGCAGTTCCGCAACTACTTCGAGAAGGCCGAGCGGATGAAGGGGAAGACCGGCGACAACCTTCTGATCCTGCTGGAACGGCGCCTCGACAGCGTGGTGTACAAGCTCGGGTTCGCGCAGACGCGGCGGGAGAGCCGGCAGATCGTGCGGCACGGCCACTTCACGGTGAACGGCAGGAAGGTGAACATCCCCTCCTTCCTGGTGCGCGCCGGGGACGCCGTCGAGCTCCGGGAGAAGAGCCGGAAGATCCCCAACCTGAACGAGTCGCTGGACGCCGTCGTCCGGAAGGGAATCCCCCCCTGGCTCGAGCTCGCGAGGGAGCAGTTCCGCGGCGTCGTCAAGGCGCTGCCGGTCCGCGCCGATATCCAGGAGCCGATCCAGGAGCAGTTGATCGTCGAGCTGTATTCGAAGTAAACCTCTTTGCGTTCAGGAATAGGGGGAAGCATGTTTCAACGAAACTGGAAGCAGCTCATCAAGCCCCGACGGATCGAGGTCCAGACCGATACGGCCACATTCAACTACGGGAAATTCGTCGCCGAGCCGCTGGAGCGGGGATTCGGCACCACGCTGGGAAACGCCCTCCGGCGCGTCCTCCTGTCCTCCCTCCAGGGCGGAGCCATCACCTCCGTGCGCATCGAGGGGGTCCAGCACGAGTTTTCCACGATGGTCGGCGTCGTGGAGGACGTGACCGATATCGTCCTCAACCTCAAGGAGATCCGGCTCCGCATGCATTCGCCGGAGCAGCGCACGCTCCGCCTGGAGGCCAAGGGGCCCTGCCGGGTGAAGGCGTCCGACATCTCTCCGGACCCCATGGTCGAGATCCTGAACCGCGACCACCACATCGCGGAGCTCTCCGACAACGCGGTCCTGAAGATGGAATTGACCGTCCGGATGGGGAAGGGGTACGTCTCCGCCGAAAGGAACCTCGAGGAGAACGCCCCGATCGGGACGATCCCCATCGACGCGATCTTCTCCCCGCTCCGGAAGGTGAATTTCACGGTCACGAACGCGCGCGTCGGACAGCAGACCGACTACGACCGGCTGACGCTCGAGGTGTGGACCGACGGCTCGATCCTGCCGGCCGACGCGGTCGCCTACGCCGCGAAGATCCTGAAGGACCAGCTCACGGTCTTCATCAACTTCGAGGACGAGGCAGAGCTGCCGGACGAGCCGCGCCGCCTCGACGAGGCCGCCGGCAACGAGAACCTGTACAAGCCGGTCGAGGAGCTGGAGCTCTCCGTGCGGGCCTACAACTGCCTGAAGAACGCGGACATCAAGTATATCGGCGAGCTGGTCCAGAGGTCCGAGCAGGAGATGCTCAAGACGAAGAATTTCGGCAAGAAGAGCCTCAACGAGATCAAGGAGGTCCTGGTCGGGATGGGGCTTTCGCTCGGGATGAAGGTTGAGGGGTTCGTGCCGGAGAAGTACAGCCCGCCGCGGGAAGAGGACTGACCAACTGAACACGAAGAGGATGCCTTATGCGCCACGCCAATGATCACAGAAAGTTGAGAAGGAACCCGGCACACCGCAAGGCGCTGCTGCGGAACCTCATGAATTCGCTGGTGCTTTCCGAGAGGATCGAGACCACGGTCCCGAAGGCGAAGGAGCTGCGGCGCCTCGGCGACCGGCTGATCACGCTCGGGAAGCGCGGCACGCTCCACGCACGGCGGCAGGCCTTCGCGTTGCTGAGCAGCAAGGAAACGACCGACAAGCTGTTCGAGTCGCTGGCGGGGCGGTTCACGGAGAGGAACGGCGGCTACACCCGGATCCTGCGGACGGGGTTCCGCGTTGGGGACGGGGCGGAGATGGCCATCATCGAGTACCTGCCGGCGGAGGAGAAGAAGACCGCCGCGAAGGGGAAGAAGAAGGCCGCCGCGAAGAAGGGCGCCGCCAAGCCGGAGAAGAAGCCGGCCGCCCGGACGCGCGCC
>JBFLWB010000110.1:0-7446 GCA_040758155.1 Thermodesulfobacteriota bacterium | reverse complement strand
AAAGGCGGAGAAGCCGGAGAAGAAGGGAGCGGGCCGGGGGAAGCAGGATGTGAAGCCGGCGCGTGCTCCGCGCAAGAGCCCGGGCGAGTAACAGAGGAAGGGGAACGGTTCCCCACCGGAAAAGGCCAGGAAGACCGACGGCCCCTCGCATCGAGGGGCCGTTTTCATTGATGCCATGGATGGCATCATGCCGCGAAGGCCAGGGATGGCCGGGAGCGGCGATTCCGACCACTTCGGAGAAGATTTCCTTGACCACCGTTCCTCTTGCATGTATCATGAAAATGAATTTCAAGATCACAAGGAACGGATTCCCGTCGATTTGAAGGCCGTCCTGAAAAACATCGAGGACCGGATCGTGTCCTCGGGGGGGAAGCGGAGCAGGAGCCGCGCCGCGGTGATGGAAGCGTTCTTCCGCGCGCGGAACCACGTCACCGTGGAAGAGCTTGCCCGCGCGGTGCGCAGCGCCTCCCCGCGCGTCGGGACGGTCACGGTCTACCGCACCCTGAAACTTCTCTCCCGGATGGGGTACGCCAAGGAGCTCGATTTCGGCGACGGAGCCCGCCGGTACGAAAGCAACCTTGCGGCGCACCACGACCACCTCGTCTGCACCGTCTGCGGGCGGGTCATCGAGTTCGAGGATCCGGAAATCGAGAAGCTCCAGGAGCTGGTCACGCGTCGGCACGGATTCCTCCCCGCCGCGCACCGCCTGGAGATCTTCGGCCGCTGCACGCGTTGCGCTTCCGGGAGCGGGGAAGGATGAAGCCCGTGTCCGCGGAGAAAGGGGCGCGTTCCGGCGCCGTGATCCTGGTGGGGAACCCCAACGTCGGGAAGAGCGTGGTGTTCGGGGCGCTCACCGGCCGGTACGTCAACGTCTCGAACTACCCGGGCACGACCGTGGAGGTCACCCGCGGGGAGGCGAGGGACCGCGGAAAGGTCTACGAGGTCATCGACACCCCCGGCGTGTACTCCCTGCTCCCGATGTCGGAGGACGAGCGGGTGACCCGGGACATCCTCATGAGGGAAACCGGGGCGAGCGTCCTCCAGGTCTGCGACGCGAGAAACATGCGGCGCTCCCTGATGATCACCATCCAGCTTGCGGAGATGGGGGTCCCGCTGGTGCTTGCGGTGAACATGGCGGACGAGGCGAGAAACGAAGGGGTGATGCCCCGGCTGGAGATGTTGTCGGAGCATCTCCGGGTCCCCGCGGCGGCGACCGTTGCCGTCCGGAAGCAGGGGACGGACAAGCTGCTTCCGCTGCTTGAGAATCCTTCCCCGGCGATCGTCTCCATCCATTACGGGGGCCGGATCGAGGAGGCGATCGCGGGCATGGAGGAGCTGCTCCCGAGGGAAACGCCGATCGGGAAACGCGCCCTCGCCCTGATGCTGCTCTGCGGGGACGATTCTCTGACCCCGTGGCTCGCCGGGACCCTCTCCGCGCAGCGGATCCGCGAGATGAACGCGCTCAGGAACCGGCTGACCGAGGCCGCGGGCGAGGACATCGCCTACAAGGTGAACCAGACGCGGCTGGCGTGGATCGACCGCCTGCTGGGGGTCCTCGGCAGGGAGGAGGCCCCCCCGAAGGGATTCGACTTCGCACAGCGGTTCGGGCGGCTCTCGATGGACCCGGTGTACGGCGTCCCCATCCTGGCGGGCGTGCTGTTCCTCGCCTACGAATTCGTCGGCGTGTTCGGAGCGGGGTATCTCGTGGACCTGCTCGAAGCTACGGTGTTCGAGGGGTATGTCGTTCCGGCCGCCGCGTGGGCGGTCGACCGCGTCTTCCCGTGGCCCTTCGTGAAGGATCTCCTCGTGGGGCCGTACGGCCTGGTCTCGATGGCGCTCTCCTACGCGATCGCCATCGTCCTGCCGATCGTCGGGACGTTCTTCTTCGGATTCGGGATCCTGGAGGATTCCGGGTACCTTCCCCGGCTCGCGGTGATGGTGGACCGGGCCTTTAAAAAGATCGGCTGCAACGGGAAGGCGGTCCTGCCGATGATCCTGGGGCTGGGGTGCGACACGATGGCCACCCTGACGACGCGTATCCTCGAGACGCGGCGGGAACGCATCATCGTCACGCTCCTGCTCGCGCTCGGGATTCCCTGTTCGGCGCAGCTCGGCGTCATTCTCGGGATGCTCGCGGAGATCGGGCCGGCGGCCTCCCTGACCTGGTTCTCCATCCTCGTCGGGGTCATCTTCCTGGTGGGATACCTTGCGGCGAAGGTGCTGCCGGGGGAGTCCTCGGACTTCATCCTGGAAATCCCCCCCATCCGCTGGCCGAAGCCTTCGAACCTCCTGGTGAAGACGATGGCGCGCATCGAATGGTACCTGAGGGAGGCGGTCCCCCTTTTCATTTTGGGCACGCTGATCCTCTTCGCGTCGGACCGGCTGGGATTCCTGCCCTGGGTCCAGAAGGCGGCCGAGCCGCTGGTCGTGAAGATGCTGGACCTGCCGCCGAAGACCGCGGAGGCGTTCCTGATCGGCTTCCTGAGGAGGGATTACGGCGCGGCCGGCCTATTCAGCATGGCTAAGGCCGGGTTGCTGACGAACCTGCAGGTCGTGGTCAGCCTTATCACCATCACCCTGTTCATACCGTGCCTGGCCAACCTGCTGGTGATCTACAAGGAGCACGGGGGGAAGGTGACCGCCGGGATGGCGCTGTTCATCTTCCCGTTCGCCGTCTTCGTGGGGGCGGCGGTCAATTTCGCCGCGCGCTGGCTGGGGGTGACGTTCTGATGGGCGACGCTCCGCGCGGAAAGACTCCCTGCCCGCTATGCGGCTTCGAGATCGATCTTGAGGACCGGGCCTGCCGCAAGTCCGGCTGCCCCATGGGGAAAAGCTGCACCCTTGTCTGCTGCCCGAGATGCCGGTACTCTTTCCCCATGCCCGAGTCGAAGGTGATCGATTTCCTGAAATCACTTTTCCCGAAAGGAAAGGCCTCATGACCCAGTACGGCCAGGACGAGATCCTGGAGCTGTTGTGGACGCTCCGGGAGGAAGGAAAGAGCCGCCGCTCGGACCTGCTGAGCAGCACGGAGGAGGAGTCTCCCGAGGCGCTGCTGGAGGAGCTCCGCTCCGCCGGGCAGATCGAGCTCTCGGGAGACGAGATCCGGATGACCCGCACCGGGGAGGAGCGCGCCAGGGGCATCATCCGCCGGCACCGGCTGGCGGAGGTGCTGCTGCACAACCTCTTCGAGGTCGAGTCGCAGCAGCTCGAGAGCAGCGCCTGCCAGTTCGAGCACATCCTTTCGGAAAAGGTCACGGAAAGCGTCTGCGCCTTCCTGGGGCACCCCCCCGCCTGCCCGCACGGACAGCCGATCCCCCGGGGGGAATGCTGCGACCGGATCCGCACGGACATCCGGCCGCTCGTGACGCGCCTGTCCGACGCGTCGCTCGGAGCCCCCGTCCGGATCGTCTTCATCACCCCGAAATCGGTCAGGCGACTCGAGAAGCTGTCCTCCATGGGCGTCGTGCCCGGAAGCACCGTTCGCCTGATGCAGCGGAATCCGTCCCACGTGCTCCAGATCGGCCAGACGACGATCGCCGTGGACAGGGACATCACGGATGAGATTTACGTCAAGCAGGCGTAGCGCGGTCGCCTGCCTTCTGTTCGCCGTCCTGTCGGTCCGATGGGCGGTTCCGCCCGCTTCGGCGACGTCGGAAGGCCCGGAAGCCGCCCTCTTCCTGAAATACGCCGCCCCCGACATCCCGGAGTCCGTTTCCCGGGAGATCCTGGACCCGGTTCCGGGGCTCCTGTCGAAGTCCGTGCGGGTCCGCTTCGTTCCCGCCCCGGCGGAGGCGCCCCCTTCCGGCCCCGATCCGGCGTCCTTGTTCCCGGTCCCCGGCGACGCGGCCCTCCGCAGGATCGCCGGGAAGATATCCAAGGCGTCCGCGCACATGGAAAAGGTGGAGAACGATGCCGCAGAGGCCCTACTTTCCGAGGCGGAGAAGGAAGCGCGCGCCTTCCGATTCACGGAATCGACCCTGCCGTTCCTCGCGGAGATCTACCTGAGGGAGGGGATCCTGAAGCTCCGGAAAGCGGATCTCCCGGCGGCGGAGAGCCTGCTGGCCCGCTCCCGCGCCCTTCGCCCCGGCTTCAACCCGGACCCGGCGCTCTTTCCTCCGCAGCTCATCGCAGCCTGGGAACGGGCCAGGCGCCGCCCCCTTCCGGAACCGGAGCTCCTGGTGCAATCGCTGCCCTCCGGGGCGGGGATCGAAGTGGACGGCGAGTACAAGGGGAAGACGCCCTCCCGGATCCGGCCGGGGAAAACGGGGCCGGTGAAAGTGCGCGTCTTCCACAAGGGGTACCGGGATGCGGTGCGGATCGGGCAGTGGCTTCCGGGCGACGCGGAGACGCTCGACTTCGCGCTGTCCGGCGACCGCGTGGCGAGGCTCGGAGAGCTTCTGGGGGAAGGCGCGGGAAGGGAAGGAAAGGGGACGGGGCCCCTCATCGACGAGTTCGCCTCCGCTGCGGGAGTCTCCCGCATCGCGGTGATGACCCTCGAAAAGGACGGCTCGGGGGAGGGATACCGCGCCAGGGCATATGCCAGGTCGGCCGCGGGCGGGGATCCCGTTTATCTCGGGGAGAAGGAGATTCCAGCCGGGAGCGGCGCTTCCGAAGGGGCCGGCAAGTGGGTGGCGGCGGGGCTCCTCGGCAGCGGATGGCCCGCCGAAACGGAAGACCGGGAATCGAAACCGTGGTACAAGAAGTGGTGGGTCTGGGGGGCGTTGATCTCCGGGGTGGGGATCGCGGCGGCGCTGGCCGCGGGCGGCGGCTCGGGAGGCGGCGGTGGCGGCTCGTCCGTCGCGGTGAGTTTCTGAAAGGAACGGTGGCATCCGGCCGATGAAAAAGCCCGTGAACGAAACCGATCGAAGCGGGATCCGCCTCCCGCTCCTCATCGCGGCGGCCCTCGTGCTGATCGGCATCTTCATCTCCCTTTTCCGGGACATGGGGATCATCGGGCTGTGGAAGCTGCGGAACACGGAGCGGCAGCTCCGCGCCGAGGTGGAGGTTCTCCGGAAGGAGAACGCCGAGCTGAAAAGCCAGGTGGAGGGGCTCCGCAGCAATCCCGCGGTGATCGAGGACGAGGCCCGGCGGCTCGGCCTGATCAAGGAGAAGGAAAAAGTGATCGTCGTCCCGCCTCGTCGATAGTGCTCCCCGCCCGCGATCTGGCGGGGTTCCTCGCTCCGCCGTATCTCCTTGCATTGATTGCGCTCCGCCTCCTCGGCGCGGGGGACCGGGTCCTGCTCGCCGCCTGCGTTGCCGGCATCGCCGGCTTCGGCGTCGTGCTGGCGGGATACCTCGCCGCGCGAAGGGAGGGGGCGAGGGTTCCTCCGCGGAACGCGCTCCTGATGTGGGCGGGCGCCGCCGGCCTCGCGCTCCATGGCGCGTCCCCTTTCGTCGCGGGAACCCGGGCCGTCCCCGCGGCGCTGTTCTTTTTCCTCGGATACGGCCTGCGGCCCGCGGCGTCCGTGCCTTCCATGCTCGGCGTCGCCGGCTGGCTCGGGACGATATCTTTCGGCACCGCCGGCAAGGCGCGGGAACTCGCATCGATCGCCGTCGTTGCGGCCGTCTCGGGGGCGGCCGGGATCTTTCTCCGGAGATGCCGCGTGAAGCAGGAGCCGGAGGATGCGCTCGCGCGGGAAACGACCGCCGGCAGCCGCTCCCTGGTCCTTCCCTGGGAAGAGCCCCGGAAGGGCGGGCAGCCCCCCGGCGAGGGGGCGACCGAGGAGGCCGTGCTCCTGAGGCGGGAGCTCGACCTGAAGGACGGTATCCGCCGGGCGCTGGAAGGGCTCCTGCCCATGATCGGGGCCGCGCATGTCGCGTACGTGTGGCCCTCGCCGGCGCCGGGATCCGCGGGCCACGAGGGTCTCCTCGTGAGCCGTGGAGCGGGGCCGGCGGGCCGGTTCCCGGTTCCGGACACGTACGTGCCGGTCCGGGAGGCCGCCCTGTTCCGCCGTCCCTTCCTCGAGGAAGGGAACGCCGCGCAGATGTACGCCCCGCCGGGCCTCGGCGCGGGTTTCCGGGCGACCGGGATCGTCGCCGTCCCCGTGCTTTGCGGAGAGAAGGTGGAGGGGGTCCTTCTCGGGATCCGGGAGGAGGACGGGGGCTGGCCGGATTCCACCACGTCCCTGGCCGAGCTGGTGGCGTATTTCCTCGGGCGCGATATCGAGAAGGTCCGCCTCCTGCACCAGGGGGAGCGATACCTGATCCGGGAAGACTGGTATCACCGGATGGTCCGGAAGATGGCCCAGGCAGGGGAGGAGGAGCCGGAAGGGACGGAAGGCGGTCTGCCGCTACGTCGGCAGCGGGTCTACGCGGAGTCGATCGGTCAGTTGAGGCGGCAGGTCGGAGCCACCCGGGCGCTGCTGATCGGAACGAGCGACGGAGGGAAGACCGGATACGTGACGTGGGAAGAGTCGGATTCCCGATCGGGCGGATCCGACCGTCCCGAGCCCATCGCGGAGAGCTACGTCGGGTGGGTGATCCGGACCGGCTCCCGCCGGATCTTCACCGACGCCCAGGGAGCTTCCCGGGGGCAGGGGGTGCTTCCGACGGCCTGGAGGAACGAGGGGGAGCGGTCGTTCCTCCTGCTTCCCGTGGCCGGAGCCGGCGGTTTCCGGGGGGCCGTCGTCTGCTGTCACACGGAGGAGGGGCGCTTCCACCGCCAGCATGCCGAAACCGCGCGGGACGTCACGGAGGTCATGCAGCTCGGCCTCTCCCACGTGGCGCACCTGGAGGAGCTTGCGAGGCGGGCCTCGACCGACGGCCTGACGGGACTCCCCAACCGGAAGGCGTTCCTCGAGCGGCTCGAGACCGAGCTGGCGCGCCTGGACGGCCGTCACCCGCTGGCGGTGATCATGATGGACATCGATCACTTCAAGCGGATCAACGACAGCTACGGCCACCCGTTCGGGGACGAGGTGCTGCGGCGGGTCGCGTCCGTCCTCGGGAAGGCGATCCGGCGGGGCGATGCGGCCGGAAGATACGGCGGGGAGGAGTTCGTCCTCTTCCTTTCCTTGACCGACCCGGTGAAGGCCATGGAAGGGGCGGAGCGCTTCCGGCGGATGGTGCGACAAACGAAGTTTCAGCACGGGGGGCGCGAGGTCGCCGTCACCGCCTCCTTCGGGGTGTCCTGCGCGCCGGGGCACGGGACCGCCGCGGGGGAGCTGCTGAAGCGCGCGGACGAGGCCCTCTATCTGTCCAAGCAGCGCGGCCGGGACCGGGTGACGCTGTTTCCGGGCTGATTCCCCGGCACCTCCGCATCCCGTCCCCTCGCGTTGACACTCTGCCGGGGCCGGGATAAACTTCAAAGCTTACGGATATTTCCCCTTTGAGGCGGTGTTTGAACATTCGGGAAATTGTAGAGGGCCTTGTATCCTCCGCGGTGAGGAGGAAGGTCGGTGAATGGGGAGGGGACGCCGACATCCCCGTTTCCCTTGAAATTCCGCG
>JBFLWB010000109.1:7421-27667 GCA_040758155.1 Thermodesulfobacteriota bacterium | reverse complement strand
CGTCAGCAGCCCCATCGGCAACACCGCCGGCACGTGGGTTTCCTCCGGAGCTACGGCGACGTTCACTCCCGAATCTCCGTTCGCCCCGCTGACCGAGTACACGGTGACGGTCGCGGCAAGCGTGCGCGCCGCGGACGGCGAAGCGCTGGCCGCTACGTACGTCCTGCAGTTCACGACGGTCACCGCCTTCCATACGTTCAACTTCGTCACAAACCAGTACCAGTTGAAGCCCGCGCAGAAAGTCGGGGAAGGGACCAACTGCCGGATCTACGTCGAGCAGGGAAAGACCGTGTCGCCGGCGGCCGTCGCCGCCGTGATCGACCGGTTCGACAACGACATTTACGGCAACGTCGTGGCGCGGTTCGGCAGCGAGCCCAGTCCCGGCGCGGACGGCACGCCCATGATCTTCATCTTCCTGATGGACATCGTCGACGGCTACGTGCCGGGCGGCGGCTACATCGCGGGATACTTCGACGCCGTCAACGAACTTCCCATCGAGGACGTTTACGCATCCGGATACCGGTCGAACCAGAAAGAGATTTTCTACATGGACATCAGCCCGGGAGATCCGTCCGGAACCGCTTTTTACAGGACCCTCGCGCATGAATTCCAGCACATGATCCACTGGGAGCATAAGGAGAACGACGACGCCTGGCTCAACGAAGCCATGTCGGAAGCCGCTCCTTTCTACGCCGGCTTCGGGGCGAATTACACCCGGGTGCAGTATTTTCAGACGGGATCCTCCCGGTCCGATTCCCTGACGCAATGGAACGATCAGCTCGCGGATTATTCCGTCGTTTACATGTGGGCGCAATACATGGCGGACCGGTTCCCGGTCGACGTCTTCCAGGGAATCCTCGCCCGTCCGGAGAACGGAATCGAATCCGTGGACCAGTATCTCCAGGCAAACCACGGAATCACCTTCGCCGAGGTGTTCAGGAACTGGTCGATCGCCGTCCTCAGCGGCACCACCCTGACCTGGCCGGGACATCCGGAATGGTCCTACACGACTATCGACACATGGCCGGGCATGCACGGCGGTATTTTCCTGCCGGGGTTTTTCACTTCGAGTTACGAGAACGTCGTCTCACCGACTGCACTTCCGCCCTGGAGCATCGGGCTCTATAAATACACTTCGCCGGACGTGAACCAGACGTTCACGTGGAACCCTTCCGGAGTGCCCGCGCCGCAGGCGTCTTTTTACGACAACGCAGCCGACACGTTGACGTTCGACCTGGCTCCCCTCGCCACGGAAACGTACAACGGACCGGCGGGGGCGTACCTGGTCCTCCAGAACCCGAGCGGCTTCGCCTCGTCGTCCTCCACAACGACGAATCCGGCGATCCTGGCCCAATCTTCGATCGCCCTTTCTCCCCTCGAAAAAGTCCGGGCCGCTTCCAGGGCGACGGCACTGGGATCGTCGTCCGGAATCGCAGGGGAACCCGTGCCGGTATGCGTCCATGAATTCGTCAACCGGAGGGCCAAGGATGCGCGCGAGCGGGTCAAGGAGGTGCGGGAGGCGCGGTGGGTGCGGGATAGGCGGAATGCGCGGTAAAACGGTCCTTGCCGCCGCAGCGTTCCTTTTCCTGGCGCTGGCGGCGTTCGCCGGAAACGGGGAATGTATGGGCAGGAACAAGGAGACCGTTATGCTGAAGGGGACGGTGCGCGTCGTCGGGAATGCGCCGTTCACCCAACTGGTCCTGACGGTCCCGGGGCCGGGCGCGGACGCAAAGCCCGTGGATCACCTCGTCCAGGGGCCGCTGGCCGGGGAAATGCGCAGCCGGCTCCAGGGGAAGGTGGTCACCGTGGAAGCGGCGTACTGCGCGGAGAAGCCGCCCGGGCGGCTCCCCTGCATCGAGCCGTCGAGGATCGTCGAGGACGAGTGAGCCCGTTTCCGGCGGGCGCCGGAAACGGGGACTTTCAGTGAAGCGTCGTGCGGCCCGGCGGCGGCGCGGCGCAGCCGCTTCCCCGGGAAACCGTTCCCGCCATCTCCGCGATCGCCGACAGCTTTCCGTTCAGCCGCGCGACGCTCGCGTGGAACTGCGCCGCTGCCTCCCGCAACCGCCGCGACTCCATATCGTACAATTCCGCCTGCCGGTTCGCCTCGCACACCGCCAGCGACAGTTCGCGGTCGCGCCTCAGCGCGTCGTCGATCAGCGACTTGTATTTCCGTCTTTCGCCTTCCGGTAGCGATTCGATATATGCCAGCAGCCGCCTGCTTTCCATCGGTTTGTTCCTCCCGGCAATGGAAAAAGCAATATCCATTCCATGAAGCAACGGCCACAACCTGTTCATTTCCTTATACTATTTTACGGACCCCGTGTGCCGGAGCATTTCCGTCGTAAACCTGGGAAAACATTTTCCCACATGGTCCGATGTATACTCCCTCCATAGAGGCTATAAAAACCGGCGGACAAAGACAACAGGGACATTCGACTTGCTTTCGGTCAGCGGATTGAAAAGGGTCTTCGGCGCGACGGTCGCGGTGGACGACATCTCGTTCACGGTGCAGCCGAACGAGACCGTGGGGCTCCTCGGACCCAACGGCGCCGGGAAGACCACCACCATCAACATGGTCCTGGGAGTCCTCGCGCCGAGCGCCGGGACGATCCGGATCGAGGGGATCGACATCGTCGGGAGCCGCGCCCGAGCGCTGCGCCGCACGAATTTCGCCGCGGTCTACGCCCCCCTCCCGGGCAACATGACGGTCCGCCAGAACCTGCGCTTCTTCGGCATGCTGTACGGGGTGGACCGCCTTTCCGGCCGGATCGGGGAGCTCCTCGAGGCGTTCGGCCTGGAGCGGATGGCCGACACGAGGTTCGGGGTGCTGTCGTCGGGGGAGCAGACGAGCGTCTGCCTCGCGAAGGCGTTCCTGAACCGCCCGCGACTCCTGCTCCTCGACGAGCCGACGGCGTCGCTCGACCCGGCGACCGCGCGCGACATCCGGGCGAAGATCCGCGAATTCACCGCCAGGGACGGCATCGCCGTCCTTTGGACCACGCACAACATGTTCGAGGTGACGGAGGTCTGCGACCGGGTGCTCTTCCTGTCGCGGGGGAGGATCCTGCTGGAAGGGGCGCCCGCCGCGCTGCCCCGGGAGCACGGCATGGAATCGCTCGAGGAGCTCTTCGTCACCGTCGCGCGCGAGCCGCTCTCCTTCGGCGGAGGGGCGTGATGCCGCGATTCCGGCGGACGGCGGCGATCGTTCTCCGGCAGTACTACCTGCACCGCGGCAGCCCGGCCAGGATGCTGTCGCTCTACGCGTGGATCCTCGTGGACATCGTGCTCTGGGGATTCATCTCCCGCTACCTGAACACCCTTGCGTCGCCGGGAACGGACTTCATCCCGATGCTTCTGGGGGCCGTCCTCCTGTGGGACTTCTTCACCCGTGTCATGCACAGCGTGACGACGGGCTTTCTCGAGGACGTCTGGTCGCAGAACTTCCTGAACCTGTTCGCCTCGCCGCTCTCGATCCTCGAATATCTGGGGGGGCTGGTGATCTTCAGCGTCGCGACGAGCCTCATGGGGCTCCTCGTGATGGTCGGCCTGGCGGCCGCGGCCTTCGGGCTCCGGTTCCTCGCCTACGGGCCGATGCTCGTCCCCTTCCTCCTGGTGCTTTTCCTGTTCGGGATCGCTCTCGGAATCCTCGGCTGCTCGCTCGTCCTGCGGTTCGGGCCCGCCTCCGAATGGCTCGTCTGGCCCATCCCGGCGGTCGTCACCCCCTTCGCGGCGGTGTTCTACCCGGTGGCGACGCTGCCTTCGTGGATGCAGTGGGTCTCGCGGCTGCTGCCGCCGTCGCACGTGTTCGAGGGAGTGCGCGCGATCATCGCGGGAAATCCTTATACCGGGGGCGCCCTGCCGTGGGCTTTCGGGCTTTGCGCGCTTTACATCGGGCTGGCGGTCTGGGTGTTCGCGCGGGTCCACAGGAAGGCCGTGCGTTCCGGGCTGCTCGCGCGCTACAAGGCGGAAAGCGCGGCCTGATGAAGCAGGGTTACTCCTCCCTGACGACCCGGAACCAGGCGTTGTACTTCCGGCGGTCGGCGCTCCCGGGCAGAGCCGCGTATTTCAGGATCCCGAGGATGGAATAGCCGGCGTCGCGGATCCGCGCGATGTCCGCCGACATCCCCGCCTCGCCCATCGCGCGGTCATCGGCGTGGATCCTCTTCCAGTTCTTCTGCAGGTACATCGCAGCGCTGCGGACGCGGGTCAACGCATCCTCGACCTCCTCCGGCACCCGCTGCTCTTCGTCGATCTTCTCGAACTGCCATTTATTCGAGCCGAATGCGATGTGTATGAAACCCTTCCCGTCCCTGACCGGGATCTCCTCGGTGTTCATGTCCTCCCGCGCCTCCGCGTCGCTTTACCCCAGTATCCTACGGATCGCTTCCTGCACGGCCTTCGGGTCGGCTTTTCCGCCCGTCGCCTTCATCACCTGCCCCGTGAACAGGCCGAGCAGGCTGGTCTTGCCCGCGCGGTACGCCTCCGCCTTGTCCGGCATCGAGGCGATCGCCGCTTCCACCGCCGCAGCCAGATCCGTTTCGGAGACCGCACGGTCGAGGCCGAGCTTCCGGACGACCTCCCCCGGCGTTCCCCCGCCGGCCATCATCTCCGCGAAGACCGCCTTCGCCGCGGCGGAGGTGATTTTCCCCTCGTCGACCCGGCGGACCAGGTCCGCCAGCTCCGCGCCGCCGAACGGCAGCTCGCCGATCGGGCGCTCCTTCAGCTCCCGCAGGACGTCGTTGGCCGTCCAGTTGGCGATGGCCCTGGCGTTGGGCCATGCGGCGACCGCTGAGTCGAAGAAGGCCGAAACGGCCGGGTCCCCCGCAAGCACGTCGGCCAGCTCGGGCGAAAGCCCCGGCGTGCGGACGTACGCGTCATACCTTTCGGAAAGTGCCGGGTTCCCCGCCCGCGCCCTGGCCCGCTCGTCCGCGATCTGCGCGGCGCGCGGCGGCGCGGCTTGCGAGGCTGCCGGCCGCGGGACGGAAGGTTTCGCAGGAGCGGCGGGCCTCGCGGGTGCAACGGCGGCGGTTTCCGTTCCCGAAACCTTCCCTTCCTTGTAGCTGTCCCTGAGTTCGATGATCCGGAGAAACACGGGAGCGTCCGGCTTCGAATCGACGGGGTCCAGGATGAAATAGCCGTGGCGCACGAACTGGAAGCGTTCGCCGGGGGAGGCGCCCGCCAGCCCGGGCTCGATCAGGCACCCACGGAGAATCTCGACCGAGTCCGGGTTCAGGCAATCCTTGAAATCCTTCCCCTCTTCCACCGCTTCGGGATCGGCCGCGGTGAACAGGCGGTAGAAAATCCGCACCTCCGCCCGCACGGCGTGAGCGGCCGACAGCCACTGGATCGTCGCGCTCCGGCGGCGCTTCCCGCCCGCCGCGCCGCCCTGCGGCTCGGGGAGGCGCGTGCAGCGCAGCTCCACCGCCTCGCCGGTGGACGGATCCTTGACGACCTCGTCGCAGCGGACGATGCAGGCGTTCCTCAAGCGCACCTCCCCTCCGGGGCGCAGGCGCATCCAGTCGGAGGGCGGGTCCTCGCGGAAATCGGTCCGCTCGATGAACAGCTCCCGGGAGAACGGCAGCCGGCGCGATCCTTCGCGGGGGACGTCGTGAGGCCAGTACGGCGCGTCGAACCATTCGACCTCGCCGGGGGGCTGGTTCACGACCGTCATCTTCAGGGGACGCAGGACCGCCAGGACCCGGGGAGCCCGCGCGTTGAGATCGTCCCGGATGGCGTCCTCGAGCAGCTCCATGCTCACGCGGCTGTTGGCCTTGTCGACGCCGATCCGGGAAACGAACAGGCGGATCCCCTCGGGCGTGTACCCGCGGCGCCGCATCCCGGCGATCGTCGGCATGCGCGGGTCGTCCCACCCGGAAACATGGTTCTCCTCCACGAGCCGGAGCAGCTTGCGCTTGCTCATCACCGTGTAGTCGAGGTTCAGTCGCGCGAACTCGTACTGCCGGGGCCGGGGCTCGGGAAAGAGGTTGTCGACCAGCCAGTCGTAGATCGCCCGGTTGTTCTCGAACTCGAGCGTGCAGATCGAGTGCGTTATATTCTCGATCGCGTCCGACAGCGGGTGGGCGAAGTCGTACATCGGGTAGATGCACCAGTCGTCGCCCCTGCGGTAATGCGTCGCGTGGCGGATCCGGTAAAGGAGCGGATCGCGCATCTTCATGTTCCTGGCCGACATGTCGATGCGGGCGCGCAGGACGTGCGCGCCGTCCGGGAACTCGCCGGCCCGCATGCGGGCGAACAGGTCGAGGTTTTCCTCCACCGACCGGCTGCGGTACGGGCTCTCGCGCCCCGGCTCCGTGATGGTCCCCCGGTAATTCCGGATCTCCTCCTCGTCGAGGCTGTCCACGTAGGCCTTCCCGTCCCGGATCAGCCGGACGGCGAGATCGTAGAGCCGCTCGTAATAATCCGATGCGTAGAACATCTTGTCCCGCCAGTCGAACCCGAGCCACCGCACGTCGCGCATGATCGCCTCGACGTACTTCATGTCCTCGGTCTCCGGGTTCGTGTCGTCCATCCGGAGGTGGCAGATCCCCCCGAATTCGCTGGCGATACCGAAATTCAGGCAGATGGACTTGGCGTGGCCGATGTGCAGGTATCCGTTGGGCTCGGGGGGGAACCGGGTCACGACCCGCCCGCCGTACGTGCCGGACCGGGTGTGCTGGCGCACGATATCCCTAAGAAAATCCGTTGATTGCCTGATTTCCGGACCCGCGGGTCCCGGCCTGGTGTCTGACATAGGTGGTATACGAATAACATGGCGCAACGCCGGTGTCAAAATGGAGGCGCAATCCCGTTGTTGACGTTTCGCGGACAAGTCAGCGATAATATAAGACTAAATTCGCGGGGCGAGGGCCGGATGCGAAAACCGGTTTTCCAGGGAGTTCTCGGGGTATCGATTCTCGTCTCCGCCGTATCCCTGGGGGTCATGCTCACGAGGTACATTTCGCTGCGCGCCTACGCCCCGAAAGCGGCTCCGAAATCCGCCCCCGCCCCTTCGGCACGCCCCGCCCCCGCACCCGCTCCGGAAACGTGGAAGAACCTGTTCGCCCCCTCTGCCGGCATGACGCTGCCCTCGAAGCTCCCTGCCGTCGCAAGCGGCGGCGCCGCCGTCGCGCGATCGAACTTCGCCCTCATCGGCACGATCGTCTCCAGCCGCCCGGGCGATTCCCGCGCCGTCCTGTGGGCCGACGGGATGAAGGAGCCGAAGGTCGTCCGGATCAATACCGATGTGGAGCCCGGCGCGGTGCTCACATACGTCAGCCGCGACCAGGCGCGGATCTCCCGCGGCGGAGAGACGGAGCAGCTCGACCTCCTCCCCGTGGGGAGCAAGGGGCGCACGGTCGCGCCGGCGGCTCCCCCGCCTGCCGCGGGCAGATCTGCCGCGCCGCCGCCGTCCGCCGGAGCCCCGGGCGGAAACGACATCCGCGTGGAGCGCCTCGCGGAAAACGCCTTCGCCTTGAATGAGGCGGACGTGGCGCACCTGGCGGGGAACATCAACCAGTACATGACGCAGATCCGGATGGTGCCCTACTTCGAGGCGAACAAGTCCGCTGGATACCGCATCGCGGCCATCCGTCCGGGGACGACCTTCGAGAAGCTCGGCTTCCAGGGCGGGGACGTGCTCCAGCAGGTGAACGGGGTGGCCCTCTCCTCTCCCGAGAACCTGTACACGATCTTCCAGAATCTGAAGGACGAAAAGCAGTTGACGGTGGATATCATCCGCAGGGGACAGAAGAGCACGCTCAAATACGAAATCCGATGACCAGGGAGACCCTCATGCCTATAAAGGCCATTCTGATCGCGGCGATGCTACTCTTCGCCACGGCTGCGCCTGCGGCCGAGACGGAACAGCCAGTGGCCCCGCCGGCCCCCGCGCAGGAGGAAGGTCCGCTCCCGGCCATCCGCCTTCCGGCCGAGGCCGCGCCGCCTTCCGCCCCCTCCGGGGCCCCCGCCCCGGGGGCAAAGCCGCCCGGTAAGCCGAAGTCGGGCCGCGCGCCCGTATACATTTCCCTGGATTTCACCGACGTCGAGCTCCCGGTGCTGATCAAGTTCATGAGCGAGCAGACCCGGAAGAACTTCATCTTCGACGAGCGGGTTCAGGGAAAGGTCACGATCATCTCTCCCCGGAAGATGACCGAGGAGGAGGCGTACAACGTCTTCCTCTCCGTCCTCCAGGTCAAGGGATTCACCACCGTCGACTTCGGGAACACGATCAAGATCGTACCGGCCCGGGAAGCCCGCCAGGACACGATCGCCACCGACGGCAAGGGGAAGCCGGGGGCGGAGTTCATCACCCGGCTGATACCCCTCCAGCACGTGGAGACGACCGAGGTCGTCCAGCTCCTGACTCCGCTGCTGTCGAAGGACGGAATGATCTCTCCCATCGCCTCGTCGAACACGGTCATGCTGATCGACACGCGGTCCAATATCGACCGCCTCATGGGGATCCTCCGGCTGGTCGACGTGGAGTCGCAGGGCGAAATGAAGCTCTTCCAGCTCAACTATGCTTCGGCGCAGGACCTGGCGAAGACGCTGGAGCTGCTGTTCCAGACCTCCGCCGCGCCTGGCGCGCCGGCGACGCCGGCGGCCGCCCGCGGAGCCGCCCGGCGGCTCTCGCCCGCGCAGGGAGCGGTCGTGAAGTTCATCCCCGAGGCGCGGACGAACCACCTGATCGTCCTCGCGCCGCCGGATGTCCTGAACGACGTGGCGGACCTCATCGCGCGGCTCGACGTCGCCGGCCCGGCCGCCGGCGGGAAGATCAACGTCTATTACCTCGAAAACGCCGACGCGGAAGAGGTGGCGAAGGTCCTCTCCTCCCTCTCGGGAAGCCAGCCGGGGCAGGTAGCGACGCAGGTGCGTCCGCCGGCGACGGCGGCCCAGCCGGCCGCCCGGGCGCTGATCGCCGCCGAGCTCGAAGGCGGCGTGAAGGTCACCGCCGACAAGGCGACCAACTCCCTCGTCATCGTGGCCTCCCCCAACGACTACGAGACGCTGGTCCAGGTCATCCGCAAGCTCGACATCCGGCGGCGGCAGGTCTTCGTCGAGGCGGCGATCATGGAGATCACCCTCGACAAGGGGCTGGACGTGGGGGTGGAGTTCCGCGGGGCGTTCCAGACCAGCAAGAAGGACGACGGGGCGGTCCTCACCGGGACGAACTTCGACTTCGCGGGGAACATCAACAGCCTCCTCGGCTCCCTCGCCACCGGCAATCCGCTGGTCTTCTCCGGCACGGGGCTGCTCGCCGGCGGGATCGGCGGGAACGTGAAGCTTCCCGACGGGACCGAGGTCCCGGCCGTCGCCGCGATCCTGCGGGCCGCGCAGACCAACGACAACGTGAAGATCCTCTCCTCCCCCCACCTCCTCACCCAGAACAACAAGGAGGCGGAGATCATCGTCGGCTCGAACGTCCCCTTCATCACGAGCCAGTCGCGCGACTCGACGAACCTCGCCAACGTCATCAACACGGTGGAGCGCAAGGACGTGGGCGTCACGCTCCGGATCACTCCGCACATCCACGAGAGCGAGTTCGTCAGCCTCGACATCTACCAGGAGTCTTCCGCGCTGCAGGCCACCAGCCTGCTCGACACGTCGTCGGTGGGGCCGACCACGACGAAGCGCTCGGCCAAGACCACGGTCCTCGTAAAGAGCGGCGACACGGTGGTCATCGGCGGCATCGTGCAGGAGACCGACATCAAGAACGAGAGCAAGGTCCCGCTCCTCGGAGACATCCCGCTGCTCGGATACCTCTTCCGCTTCAAATCGACGTCGAAGAATCGCACGAACCTCGTGATCCTGCTGACTCCGCACATCATCACGGAGCCGGGGATGCTCAACAAGGCGCTCGAGGACCGGCAGCGGCGGCTCCTCGGCGCGTTCGACCCGAAGTCCGAGGAGATACAGCGCGCGCTGCCGCAGAGGAAGGAGGAGGTCCGGCCGTGACCTCCAACGCCGCTCACGGCGCGGCAGCCCCGGGGGAGCTCCACCCGGAAACGGCGCTGGTCTCGAAGATCCCGATCGGCTACGCCAGGAAGCATCTGATCCTGCCGTGCCGGTCCGCCTCCGGGGAGCTCGTCCTGCTTTCGGGGAACCCGGAGGCCCGCGAGGCGATCGACGAGATGCGGTTCCTTACCGGTCCGGTCCGCGTGGTCCAGAGTCCGGCGGAGGAGCTCCTCGCGCGGATCGACGCGGCGTACGAGCGGGCCCACACGCCGGAACGCGACATCGCGGAAGGGCTTGCCGAGGAGTGGGACCTCGACGTGGCCGCCGCCATCGAGGAGACGAAGGACCTCCTCGAGTCCCCCGACGAGGCGCCCGTCATCCGCTTTGTCCACTCCGTGCTCTTCCGCGCGATCCGGGAGCGGTCCAGCGACATCCACTTCGAGCCGTACGAGAAGGAATTCGTCGTCCGCAACCGCGTGGACGGCATCCTGTACCAGATGGTGGCCGCCCCCCGGAAATGGCACGCCCCCGCGGTCTCCCGGATCAAGGTCATGGCCGGCCTCGACATCGGGGAACGCCGCCTGCCCCAGGACGGCCGGATCCGCATCCGCCTCGGCGGGAAGGAGATCGACATCCGCGTCTCGACGGTCCCCACCTCCTTCGGCGAGCGGGCCGTCCTCCGCATCCTCGACCGGTCGAGCATCCTGCTCGGACTGTCCGACCTCGGCCTGACACCGCTGGAACTGGACGCCCTGGAGAAGTTCCTCGCCCGGTCGAACGGCATCCTTCTCGTCACCGGGCCTACGGGCTCCGGGAAGACCACGACGCTGTACGCGTCGCTGCGGCGGCTCGACTCCGGGACCAAGAACATCATCACGATCGAGGACCCCGTGGAGTACCAGATCCGTGGGATCGGGCAGATCCAGGTCAACCCCAAGATCCACCTGACGTTCGCAAGCGGCCTCCGCTCGATCCTGCGGCAGGACCCGGACATCATCATGGTGGGCGAGATCCGCGACCAGGAGACCGCCGAGATCGCGATCCAGGCCTCCCTCACCGGCCACCTCGTCCTCTCCACGCTCCACACGAACGATTCCGCCAGCGCGGTGACGCGGCTTGTCGACATGGGGATCGAGCCGTTCCTGGTGGCCTCCTCCGTCTGCGGCGTGATCGCGCAGCGGCTGGTCCGCCGCCTCTGTCCCGACTGCAAGATCCCATACGCACCCGAAGCGGCGGAAGTGCGGTCGCTGGGGATGAAGGCCGCACCGAAGACACCCTTCTACCGCCCCGCGGGATGCCCGAAGTGCTCGAACACGGGGTATTCCGGCCGGACCGGCCTGTACGAGATCCTGCCCGCCGACGAGGCGATCCGGTCGCTCATCCTGACCCGCGCGGACGCCGACGGGATCAAGGCGCTCGCAGTCTCCCGCGGGATGCGGACGATCCTTTCGGCCGGCGCGGAGAAGGTCGCCGCCGGGATAACCTCCGTGGAGGAGGTCCTCCGCGTCACGCAGGAGGACTGAGGGTCCATTGGCGACGTACCGCTACAACGGCATCTCGAAGGACGGCCGCGACCGGAAAGGGTCCGTCGAGGCCGACAATCCCGCCCAGGCCCGGAAGAAGCTCCTCGGGGAGGGGGTATACCCCACCCGGCTCGTTGAGGACGAAGGGCGCGGCGAGGGGATTTCCCTCCCCTCCCTGCTGGGGCGGCAGGAGTTCCTTCCCCTCTTTACGCGGCAGCTCGCCACGCTGTCCGGGGCCGGCGTGCCTCTGGTCGGCGCGCTCCAGTCCGTCCTTCCGCAGGTCGACGACCCGGCGAGCCGGAAGGTGCTGAGGGACATCCAGGAAGCGGTCCGCCAGGGAGCGACGTTCGCCCGGGCCGTGGAGGCCCACGGCGAAACGTTCCCCGAGCTCTACGCCAGCATGGTGCGCGCAGGCGAGGAGAGCGGGACGCTGCCGCTGTCGCTCTCGCGCCTGGCCGACCACCTCGAGATGCAGGCCCGCACGCGCAACCGGGTCCGCTCCGCCCTGACGTACCCGCTGCTGATGGCCTTCGTCGCCAGCCTCGTCGTGATCTTCCTGCTGACGTTCGTCGTCCCGAAGATCGTCGGGATCTTCACCCATCTCGGCAAGGCGCTCCCGCTTCCCACGCGCATCCTCATCGGAATCACCGATTTCCTGTCCGCGGGATGGTGGGCGCTCCTCCTGCTCGCGGGCGCAGCGACGCTCCTCGCGAGGCGGTTCCTCGCCACGGAGCGCGGCCGGCGGACGCGCGACGCCGCGATCCTCCGGCTGCCGCTCGCGGGGCGGCTCGCGCACCTCTCTTCCATCTCCCGGTTCGCCCGCACCCTCTCGACCCTCGTCACGGGCGGGATCCCGGTGGACCGGGCGCTCCGGATCGTGGCCCCGGTGGTCGAGAACGTGGTGATCGCCGAAAAGATCGCCGCGACGGCCGACCGGGTCGTGGAGGGGGTGACCCTGTCCGACGCGCTGCGCGCCCACCCGGAGATCCCCAACACCCTCATCCAGATGGTGGCGGTGGGAGAGGACAGCGGAACGCTCGGGGACATGCTCACGCGGGGAGCGGACGCGATGGACGAGGAGATCGAGGCGCGCCTCTCCCGCCTGCTCTCCCTGCTCGAGCCGCTGATCATCCTCGTGATGGGGGCGGTCGTCGCCTTCATCGTCGTGGCGGTGCTGCTGCCGCTGCTCGACATTTCCAACATCGTCCGATAGGAGGCCGGTCCATGGAAGATCGAAGAAATCCCGCGAGGCGGCTCCGCGACAGGGCGGGGTTCACCCTCATCGAGATCATGGTGGTCATCGTCATCCTCGGGCTGCTCGCGGCCCTCGTGGTCCCCAAGCTGATCGGCCGCACGGAGGAGGCGAAGAAGACGCAAGCGCGCGTCCAGATCAAGCACATCCAGCAGGCGCTCGAGCTGTTCAAGCTCGACAACGGCTTCTTCCCGGAGACCGATCAGGGGCTGGAGGCGCTGGTCCGGATTCCCGAGGCCGGCCGAATCCCGAAGAACTACCGCAAGGGCGGCTACCTCGACCGGGTCCCGAAGGATCCTTGGGGGAACCAGTACATCTACATCTCCCCCGGGTCGCACGGCGACTACGACATAAGCTCCTACGGCGCGGACGGCGTGGCGGGCGGTGAAGGCGAGGATGCGGACGTCAATTCCTGGGAAGACGCATAGCGGCGGCTTCACGCTGGTCGAGCTCTCCGTCGTCCTGTTCGTGCTCGGCCTGATCCTCTGGACCGTCGCCCCCCGGCTGTCCCAGTTCGGGGAGCGCAGCCGGGACGCCGTGTTCCGGGACCTGGCCTCCGGCTCCGAGGAGGCGTTCGACATCTCCCTGTTCGAGAAGCGGGAGACCCGCCTGGTCATTCTCCCCTCCGAGGGGAAGTACGAGTTCCGCATCGTCGACCGCCCCGAGGCGCAGCGGCGCCCCCGCGAATTCGGGTCGCGGCTTTCCGTTACCGGCATCCGGATCGAGGGGGAGGAGCGCCCGCTGGACATCCCCACGGAGATCCGGTTCCTCCCGGGAGGACGCGTCCCGGCGACCTGGATCCACATCCGGGAAGCGGACGATGACCGGGAGGTCGCGCGCTGGACGCTGCGGCTCAACCCGTGGGACGGCTCCATGAAAGTCCTCGAGGGCACGGTGACCGGCGATGGGTGACCGGAAGGGATTCACGCTGATCGAGGTGCTCGTCTCCCTTTCTATCCTGGCGGCCACGCTGCTCCTCGCGTACCAGGTCATCTCCGGGGCGATCGCCGCCATGGACCGGTCGGAGCGTTGGACCGCCGCGTCCTACCTCGCGGAGGCGATGGTCCTGGAGGCGGTGGCCAAATACCCCGAGGTGGCGGAGACGGAGGGGAAGTTCTCCCCCCCCAACGAGGCGTATTCCTGGAAGCGCGCGGTCCGCGAATCGCTCTACCCCGACCTGCGCGAGGTGGAGGTCGTCGTCCTGTGGACCTCCGACGGCCGGGAGGAGCGGGTGTCGCTCACCGGCCTTGCAGTGAAGAAATGAAGCTTCTCCCCCGCTCCCGCCGCGCCTTCACCCTGGTCGAGATCCTCCTCGCGCTCGCCATCCTCTCGGTGATCCTCCTCCTCCTCGTGTCCGCCTTCACCGGAGCCGCGCGGACGCGCGACCTCCTCTCCTCGCGCGCCCGGGATTTCCGCCAGGTCCGGATCGCCATGGACAGGATCGGTACGGACCTCCAGGGGGCGTTCTCCTCGGCGATCCGGGAGGAATCGGCCCTTACGTGCAAGGAGGACCAGCTCGCGGGAGTCCCAGCGGCGACGCTGGTCTTCACCGCGTTCCAGCTTCCCGACACCGGCGGCGGACGGCCCCCTGCGAGCGTGGTCAAGATCAAGTATTTCCCGAAGGTCGGAGAGGACGGGGCCTCCATCGAGCTGCACCGGGAGCAGGCGGACCTTCCGTTCGTGCCGAACAAGCTCCACCTCCGGGAGGCGCTGATCGCGGAGGGAATCAAAGGCTTTCGGGTCGAGCTGTACGACGGAACGACCTGGCACAAGCAATGGCCCGCGGGCGGGGCGACGAAGACGAAGCTCCCGGAGAAAGTCGCCGTCACGCTGACGGGCTCCCGCGGCGAGGTCTACCGGCGCGAGATCCTCCTCATGCTCGCCGGCCAGGAGTCGATCCTCACATATTCCGGCAGGCGCGCGGGGTCCTCCCAATGAGGCGGCGGCGCGACGGCGAGCGGGGGGTCGCCCTCCTCGTCACCCTCCTGGTCCTGGTCCTCGTGGTGGCGCTTGCCAACGAGATCTTCCGCCTGGGCGCCCGCGCGGCGCAGACCAGCGCCTACGGCAGGGACTCGATCCGCTGCGCGCTGCTCGCGGAGGCGGGGACCGCGGCCGCCGTCATCGCCCTGCGCGAGGACGCGAAGGACAGTCAGATCGACACGCTGGACGAGTTCTGGTCGCGGGCGGTCCCCCCCATCGAGCTGGGCGACGGCGCGGTCCGCATCACGGTGGAGGACGAGGAGCGGAAGATCAACCTCAACCAGCTAGTGTCGTCGAGCGGGACCAACCCGCACGATCGGTGGTTCCCCGTGTTTCAGCGCTTCCTCTCCGGGATGGGGATCGATCCCTCACTCGCGGAAGCATTCGTCGATTGGCTGGACAACGACGACGCCCCGCGCGCCGGCGGCGCGGAGACCGTCTATTACATGTCGCTTCCCAACCCGTACGAGGCAAAAAACGACCTGTTCGACTCGGTGGAGGAGATCCTTCTCGTCCGGGGAGTCACGCGGGAAATCTACGACAAGATCCGCCCCTTCGTGACGGTCAGCACATCTACCTCCGCCGGTACATCTACCGGTACCGGCAAGGTGAACATCAACACCGCCCCGGTGGAGGTGCTGACCGCGCTGTCTGCCGGAATGGACGCGGCCATCGACAACGCGGCGGCGGCGCAGCTAATCGCGTATCGGACGGAGAAACCGTTCGAAAAGACTTCCGATATTAAAAACGTGTCCACCTTTTTCAGCGACCTCTATACCCGGAACCGCACCCGCATGGAGGAGCTCATCACCGTCAGTTCGAGCACGTTCCACGTCCGCTCGGCAGGGGAGGTCGGAAGCACGGTCCGCACGATCGACGCCATCGGACGGCGCAGCGGAAATGATGTAAAATGGCGCTCTTGGCGCCTCGAATAGAACGATCCCGCATCCCGGAGGATACCGAATGAACCATCGCAGACATCTCCGCCTTCCGCTCGCCGCGCTCTTCCTGCTCTTCGCGGCGTCCGCGGGCGCGGAAGCGATCTTCCCCGTAAACGACAACGGCACGGGCACCTGGGCGTTCGACCAGCCGTCGGCCGCGACCTTCAACACGCGGATCCACGTCGCGTTCATCGGAGACCCCGACGGGACGGGGAATTTCCGGCTGCACTACGCCGCCGTGGAGGGATCGGCGAACTTCGCAAGCGCGGCCACGTTGCGGTCCGACGTCCTACTCACGCCGGCCGTCGTCATCGACAACGGAGCGGCCTACACGGACGCCCGCCACCCGCAGATCGCCGTCCGCACGGAAACCGAGGTGATCGTCGTCTTCCAGGCCGTTCCCGCGGGCCTTCTTCCCGGGGAATACCGGCTGTTCCGGGCGCGGATCACCCTGGCGGGCAACTCCGTGGCGGGGCAAACCGTGAGCGAGATTCTCGACGCGTCTTCCGTGCGCCTCGCCGGGACGCTCGTCGACCCGTCCTTCCGGCTGGTCGTGACGGACGGGACCCTGCGCGTCGCGTACGCGGACAACACGTCCGGAAACGTGTTTTTTGCGCGGGTCGGGATCGACAACGCGCTGGTCTCGGGCACTCCCCTACTGCTCTCCTCCATCGCCAGCAGCACGGGATCCAGCCCCCTTCCCCGCCTCGAGATCGACAGCAACGGATTCAGCCACGTCGTGTGGGCGGCCAACGACGACGCGGACGCGGAGCCGACCGGGATCTACTATTCGCTGGTCCAGGCAAACGCCAACGGCGCGCCCGACAACGTGGCGATCGGCCCCACCCAGGTTCTCTCCGGCGGAAACCGCCGCTGGGGATTCCCGTCCGTCCTTCACAACAGCATCAACAGCATCTGGGTCGTCGCGGTGGACCAGCCCTTCAACCTGCCCGGCCTATCCGGCTCCGTCGGCGTCGCCGCGCTGAATCCTTACGCCGTGATCCACGACGGGCAGCCGGTGAACGTCGGGAACGTGGCCGCGCTCTCCTCGTTCTTCCTCACGGTTCCGGGAGGCACGGTGCTCCCCGCCAACTGCGACACGTACCGGCCCGACGTGATCCTCGACTCGAGCCGCGACATGCACGTCGGCGGATACGGCTTCGCGGACAACGCCTCCAGAGGGGTCCCAGGAAGGTACTACGCGGTCGACCTGGCGCTGCTCGCGTTCAACTCCACCGTCTTCCTTTCCCTGAATCCGGCGACCGTCGGAACGGACAACATCGCGTTCGGGAGGCAGACCGAGGGGGACTACACGCGCGCCGCGTTCGTGCACTTCAACGGCAAGGCGGTCCATTTCTGGTCGGGGGCCGACAATACGGTCGCCGGGGCCAGGAACATCTATGTCACTTCCACCCTCGACTCCGTCGAGACCGGAACGCAATCCGGATGCGCGGTGGTCGCCCTTCCCGGGAACGGCGGCGGGGACGGAATCCCCGGTGCGGAACTGCTGATCCTGCCGGCGCTCCTGCTCCTGTTGCGGAGGGCCTCAAGGAAACCCGTTGCCGGGCGGTAGACGCGTCCGTCCGAGGCGGCTGGCCGCGTACGCTCTCGGCGCGGCCCTCTTCCTCTGCGTCTTCCTGCTGACGGTGGCGCTCACGCTGCCGGGCGACCTTGCCCTTTCCCTGCTCCGCCCGGGGCTGGAGGCGAGGGGGATCCGGTTGTCCGCGGAAAACTCCCGGCTGCTTTTCCCGCTCGGCGTGCGGCTCAATGGAGTGACTCTCGATTTCGGCGGGAACCGCCAGCTCTCCCTGGACGAGCTTTCCGCAGCCTGGGAATGGACCGGGCTGTTCCGCTGGCTTCCAGCCCACCTCCGCTGCTCGCGGGGGGATTCCGTCGTGGACATCCGGCTCTCCCCGGCGTTCTGGAGCCCCAGCCGGGGCCGGGTGATCGTCGCCGGGGTCTCCTCCGAACAGATCCCCCTTCCGGTCTTCACAGGTTCCGGCGCGGGACTCTCCGTCCGGAAGGCAGACGTCCATTGGACAGGATCGGGGAATTCGCTTGCGGCCACGGGCGCGGGCGATTTCGAGTTTCTGCTGATCCCCATGCCCGCAGGGGGCTCCCCGATCCGCGAGGCGCGGATCGACAACGCGGCCATGACGTTCGTGGTCCGCGGGAGCTCGCTGCACGTCCCCCGGCTCCAGGGAAGCTACGAGGGATCCCGCGTGGAGGGGACGGGGGAGGTCGCGAAATTTCTCACGCCCGGGAGCGCGACGGTCACGTTCCACCTTTCCATCCGGAACCCGTTCGAAGGGCGCGTAGGAATCCTTTTCGACATGCTGGCGAAAAACGCAAAGAATGCTAATCTGAGGATCGTCGGGTCGCTGACCGCGCCCAAGGCGGAAATCGAGCTGTTCTGAGGAGACCATGCTCACGATCGGGATCGCTTTGTCCAAAGACCGGATGCACGCCGTCGCGCTGGACGGCGCGCCCGCGTCGCCGCAGATCGCCGCCGCCGTCGAGGTTCCCTGCCGCGAACCGTTCGGCGGGCCGGGAGACCCCGCGGCGCTCGCCGAGGCGCTCCGGAACGCCGTCCCGGGGCAGCCGCTCTCCGGGGCGGTGATCACGCTTCCGCCGCCGCTCACCTTCGTCCGGCCGGTGCCCCTCCCTGTGACCGACCTTCCGCGGGCGCGCGCCATCCACATCGCCGAGCTGGAGGGGAACCTCCCGATCGAGGACGACGAGATCCTCTCCGACCTGCTCCCGGCCGCGCCGGAGGCGCCCGGCACCTTCCTCGCGGTCGCCGCGCGGCGCTCCTTCGTCGAGAAGTGCGTCGAAGCGTTCCACGCGGCGGGAATCCGCGTGGACCGGGTCGTGACCGATCATGCGGCCCTCCTGCTCCTCGCGGCAGGGAAGGTCCCCGACGACGCGCTGATCCTGTCCTCCTTCCAGGATATCCTCCTGCTCCGGGCGTCCGGGGCCGGCGTGCGGACCGCCCGCCAGTTCCCCGCCGCGATGGCGGAAACTCCCGCGGAGATCCTCTCCGCCGTGCTCGATGCCGCGAAGGCGGAGCCGCCCGCGCCGCCCGTCTTCGCCGTCGGCGGCCTGCCTGCCTCCGTGGCGGACGCCATCCCGGGGCTGCAGGCGTGCGCCATCCCCGAGGGGATCCCCGCGTCCCACCTCGCCGCCTGCGGCGCTGCGCTCGCCCCGCTGCTCCCGAAAGTCGCCGGCGGCTTCTCGCTGCGCACCTCCGTGGAAGCGGCGATGGAAAAGACCCGGGAGGCCCGGAGAGTGCGCATCGCGGCGATCGCGGGAAGCGTCGCTGCGCTGCTGGCGATCGGGTCGCTCTATTTCTCGGTCTGGACGGGGGACCGGAAGCTCGACAAGGCGCGCGCCCAGGTGCGGAAGGAATTCCAGGAGGCCGCGCCGGAGGTCAAGTCCGTGGTCCAGGCCGGGACGCAGATCCGGGAGAAGGTGGCGTCGCTGAAACGCCTGCAGAAGGAGCTGGGCACCGACGCCCCTCCTGCCGCCGACCTCCTTTCGCTCGCATCCAAGGCGCTCCCCCAGGGAGAGATCTTCGTCCGGGAGGCGTCGGTCGAGGGCGGGCGGGTACGGCTCGTCGGAGAGGCGGGGCAATCGGCGCTGGTCGAAACGTACCGGTCCGGGCTGGCCGCCGCCTACGGCGCCGATTACTCCGTGACGGTGCAGGGATCCGAGGGAAGCGCCAAGGGGACCGCCGTCCGCTTCACCATCCTCGTCGAGCACAAGGAGGATCGCCGTGCTTCTTGAACGGGAGAAACGGGTCCTCGTCCTCGGCGGCGCCGCGGCGGCGGTGCTGCTGTTCCTGACATTCGCGGTGTTCCCCGCCGTCACGCGCCTGGGCACGCTTTCGCGCGCCATGGCCTCGGCCGAGAGCGACCTGGCCGAGGTGCGCAGGGCAAAGCCGGAGCTCGAGCGGATCCGGCGCGACACGACCCGCCGCTCCGCCGCGGTGAACGCGGCCGCCAACCGGAAAGAGGCCCCATCTGCCGGCCTGACGTCCCTCCTGCTGGACGCCGGGATCCCCCAGTCGGCGTTCAGCCTGAAGTCCGGCGGCGCCCGGGACGGCGAAACGTTCCGGGAGGAGGCGTTCGATGTCCGGATGGAGAACCTGACCTACCTCGAGGCCGTGAAGACCATCCGGAAGCTGTCCGGCGACGACGTCCCGGTGGTGGTCCGCTCGGCGCTGCTGAAAAGCCGTTACGACGATCCCCGATACCTCGACGTGACGCTCCGTGTCGGATACCTTACGCCGAAGCAATAAGGGCGCTCCCGCCGCCCTTCTCCTCCTTGCGGTTGCACTGCTGTCGGGATGCCCGCGGACCGCGGACCGGCCGGCTCTCGACAACGCCTCGGAGGCGCTGCTCGCGGCGAAGGGCGACGACGCGCTGGCGAAGGTCGTGCGGGAGGGAGGGAAGGAGAAACTCGCCGTCATCGCCGTTTTCCGCCGCGACGTCTTTTTCGGGCTCTCCACGATGTTCGACCGCTCCTCCATCACGATGCTGAACGAGTTCGGGAACGCCGCGATCCTCCTCCTCCAGCCCGGAGAGGTCCTCCCGC
>JBFLWB010000109.1:0-7411 GCA_040758155.1 Thermodesulfobacteriota bacterium | reverse complement strand
TGGAGTTCCCGATGCTCGACCGGTTCGGCAAGGGCGCCGAGGGCAAGGAGGTCCCGGTCCTGGCCCGCTTCCGGTCCGTGCCGAAGGAGACGGAGGAAAAGCAGGTCGAGGCGGCGGGCTTCAGGATCCTCGAGCGGGGAGGCCCGAACATGGTCCTCTCCGGCCCGGTTTCCGGTATTCCCAAACTGTTGGACATCGAATGGGTCATCTATCTTGAGAAAGGAATCGCCCCTTAAGGCGCCCGGCATCCCCCTTGCTAATGAGAGAAGACCCATTCGGGAGGGAGCGATGATCCAGGCCGATCCGGGAGCGAGATTGTCCGTATCCATCACCGACGGAATGACGGTGGAAGTCCGGCTCGGGCTGAAGGAGGTCCGCATCGGCCGGGGTCCCGAAGCCGACCTGCAGCTTCCCGACCGCTCCGTCTCCCGGCTCCACGCGCGGATCTACCGCGTCGGGAACCGGTATTTCCTCGCCGACCTGGGGAGCCGCAACGGCACGCACGTGGACGGCAAGCCGGTGACGCAGCTCCCGCTGGACGACGGGCACACCTTCCAGATCGGTCCGTACCGGATCCATTTCTTGAGGCCGGATGCCTCCTCCTCCTTATGCGAGGAGCCCACCGTCGCCCCGGGCCCCATCGCCGCCCTTCCCGTTTCCGCGCCGCCCTCCGCCTCCGGCCGTCCCCCCGTTTCCCATACGCCCGTCGACGCCCCCTTCGGCCTCGTCGGAGGCAGCTCCCCCATCCGGAAGCTGATCGAGACGGTGCGCCGGGTGGGTGCGTCCGATGCGGCGGTCCTCATCGAGGGGGAGACCGGCAGCGGGAAGGAGCTCGTCGCTCGCGGGCTGCACGACGCCTCCGACCGCGCCGACCGCCCCTTCATCGTCGTCAACTGCGGGGCGATCTCCCCCGAGCTGATCGAGAGCGAGCTGTTCGGCCACGAGAAGGGGGCGTTCACCGGCGCGACGTCGCAGCGGAAAGGCGCCTTCGAACTGGCCCACAACGGCACCATCTTCCTCGACGAGATCGGGGAGCTCCCCTACTCCCTCCAGCCGAAGCTGCTGCGCGCTCTGGAGCAGCGGGAGATCAAGCGGGTCGGCGGGAACGAGACGCTCTCGGCCGATGCCCGGGTGCTTGCAGCGACCAACCGCAACCTCAAAGCCGAGGTGGCGAAGAAGGAGTTCCGGGAGGACCTCTATTTCCGCGTGGGCGCCATCACCGTCGCGGTGCCGCCGCTGCGCGAGCGGAGGGAGGACATCGCCGCCCTCGCCCGGCATTTCCTTACCGCGCTGGGCGCGCGTTCGCCCCGCCCCATGCCGTCGCTCTCCCCCGAGGCGCTCGACGCCCTCATCTCCCACGACTGGCCCGGCAACGTGCGGGAGCTGCGCAACGCGATCCAGCGGGCGGTGGTCATGGGGGAAGGGGCGGAGCTGCGCGCGGGTGACTTCGCCTTCCTGCGAGACGGCGCTGCGGACGCCTCCGCCGACGGCGCGCCCGATGGGCTTACCCGCTGGGAGCAGGCCGAGCGCACCAATATCCTTGCGGAGTTGGCCCGCCAGGGCGGGAACAAGACCCGCACGGCGCGGTCGCTGGGAATCGCCAAGTCCACGCTGTTCGAGAAGCTCAAGAAGTTCGGGATCAACGCCCAGGAGTCAGACCGGTAACCGGACCGTTGGTTCGGTTTCCGGTCACCCTCTCTTTCAATCCTTCGGATCCATCCCGCTAACCGTTCGATCCGATTCCTTTTTCCGCTTGCCTCCCCACGTTTTCCGCGGCACCGGTATTGCTCCGTACCCGGTCACCAAACTCAAGAAGGAGGCGGGCAATGAAACGGACGACCGGGAGAAACCGCAGGGGGCAGGGACTGACGGAGTATATCATCATCACCGCCCTCGTGGCGATCGCCGCGATCGGGATCGTCAACATCTTCGGCAACCAGCTCAGGAACCAGTTCCATACCATCGTGACGGCGATGTCCGGCAGCGTAGACAAGAAAGTCGAATCGCTCGCGGACAAGGCGGAGAAGGAAGCGAACCAGAAAGACCTGTCCAACTATGCCGGCTCGAAGTGAACGGGGATCGGCCATGACCGGTTTACTGGTGGCGGTCATCCCGCTGACGCTCTTCCTGATGTCGATCATCCAGCTCTCCCTGCTCTGGATGGGAAAAGGCGCCGTGGACGCAGCGGCGCACCTCGCGGCCAGGAAATTCGCCAGGACGGCCCGGATCGACTTCCATGAGGCCAGGCAGGCCGCTTTTCTCGAAGCGTACCGGAACTGTCAGAACCGCCCCGGAGGTTCGCTGGCCTCCGTGGCGATGACCCGCCTTGAAATTGCGGGGAAGGAAGATCGGCGGACCGATCATACGTTTCCGGGTGAGCCGCTCTGCGTCCGCCTGACCCACGGCGTGGAGCTGATCGTGCCGTGGGTCGACCGGCTTCTGTATTCCCTGTCCCCCGGCCGGATGATCCGGCTGGGGAACAGGTACTACCTGATGATGCAGTCCGAACGCTGGGTGACGGTGGAATGACGATGATCCGCTACTTCTCAAGGCAGGCGATCCGGATCCGTTCGGGAAACGGCGGCCAGGCGACGGTCCTGTTCCTGGTGGTCGCCGGAACGCTGCTGACACTGGTCCTGGCGTCGATCACCCTGAACAACGTCGCGGTCGCCCGGGTTTCCTGCGCGAACGCCGCGGACGCCGTCGCCCTGAACGCGGCCACATGGGAAGCCCGGTCCCTGAACATGATCGCCGCTCTGAACGACGGCGTCACTCAATGCATGCGGGTGATCCGGTATACCTGCGTGGTCTGGGCCGCCTTGGCGGTCGCCGCCGCTTTCGGGGTGGGGGTGCCGGCCTTCCTCGAATACAGCCGGTACGCACGGGAATTGATCCGGAACTGCTGGAAAACGGCCCATCAACTGGTCGCGTGGAGCATCAAGATCCGGGATGCCGCCCCTTACCTTATCCTCGGGGAAACCGCCGCGCTCGCGAAGAAACGGAACGTCGCCGGAGTCCTCTTTCCCGTGAATCCGCGCGGCGCCCATGACGGCCGGAACACGCTCGAGCTGCACCTGGAACCCGGGCCACCGGTGCACCTGGTGGACGCCATCGCGCCGGTATCGTCCGTGTTGAACCGCCTGCGGAAGATCCGTTTCGCCCATTCCGCCGTGAAGAGCGTGACCTCCCTCCTGGACGCCGCGCTTGGCTTCATCTTCCAGGACTCGAAGGGACCGATCCGGATGCTGGTTCCCGAAAAGGATTTCACGGAACGGCAGTACGTCCGGTTCGCCGGAACCATGAATGCGCCCGTCCTGCCGATCCCCTTCCTCGGGGAGACCCGGAAAGACCCGGTGTTTGCGGAAGCGACGGCCGAACCGTACGGCGGCGGCTCCGCCGAGATGACATGGAGATCCCGTCTTTCGGAAAGGGAAACCAGATGATTTCACGGCACAGGGCTCCCTCGGGTCAATCCGCCCTGGAAACTGTTTTTATGCTGCCTCTTCTGCTCATCCTCCTGGCGGGCGGTTACTGGGCTTACCGGAATCTGGAACTTTCCGGCTCCGCGGAATCGGCCGCCCACGCGCAGATGCTCCGGACCGGGAGGGACCTTTCTCCGGTCGGAGACGACCTGGCAAGGACGGTTTATCCCGTCGGGAGCCACGTTCAACTCCTTGGGGAAAACCGTTCCTTTGGAGGGGCGATACCGCCCTTTGGAGGCATGTCGGGACGAACCGTCGCATCGGCCGCCGTTTCGGTGGAGAGGGAGCAGGTGGGAGGATTCATCGACCTTCCGTTTCACGTAATCCGGCGCGAAGCGGAAGGGGCGGTCGATTGCTGGGGAAAAGGGACGAAATCGGGATCGACCATCCGCCGGACCGTCCAGGCCGTAGTGCTGGCAGGAGCGCTTCGATGAAAAGAATCCTGTTGCGTTGTTCGATTGCCTCCGTCGCGCTGGCCGTATGCATCGTCGCGGCGGGAAGCGGCGACGCCCGGAAAGCGGAATTCTCCTCCACGAACAAATTCAGAATCGATGGGAAGGGGTTCCTCGTCGGCGAAATCTTCTCGAACGATTCTACCCTCCTGCGAAGGGAGCTGGAAAAACTCGGCATGAAGCCTCCGGAAGGATTCGACGTTCCCGAGGACCGCCCCGCCTTGAGGCCGTTGTTTTCCGGAAAGCACGCTGTCCCGTCGGACACCCGTCCCGCCGGCTCGCCGAAACTTCCCGGAGGATTGATGGCGGAGCATTCGCTCCGGCTTTCCGGGGAGCGCCATTCCGTCGATCTCGCGTTCGGAACGCTGGAATCGCGGGGAAGGACAGCTGCCGCCCGCCTGGAAACCGAGGGATGGAGCCCCCTTTCCCCCGCAGAAACCGACGGACGCGCCCGTATGTTCCGCCAGCTCCGTGGAAAGGAGAGCGCCGTTGTATTCCTGGATGAAAAAGAAGGCCGCTTCCTTCTGTTCCGCAAATTGGAAAGGTAAGGCGATGGAGATGCTCCCGCTCGCCGCCGGGATCCTCCTGACCGGCATTGCGCTCGCGGCGGCGGGAAAGAGGATCTCCGCGGTGGAATCCTCCATCCGCCGGCAGGCGCACCCTGTGGAAATCGTCGTCGCGGCGGTCCCGATCGCCGCCGGAACGGAATTCTCGCGGGAGACCATCGCGAAGAAACCGGTCCCGGCCTCCGGCGTGGGGAAACGGAATGTCCCGGCAAAGGATTTCGAGCTTCTCATCGGCGCAAAGGCGAAGTACCCGATCGATCCCGGCGAGCCCGTATTGTGGACGGACGTCGAGGAACCGTACGAGACGGATGCGTTCTCGAGCCTGGTATCCGTCGGAAGAAGGGCGCTGACGGTCACCGTCGATACGGCCTCGTCCTTCTCCGGGATGCTGCGTCCCGGGGACCGGGTGGACCTTCTCGCGGAGGCGCAGGATTCCCGGGTCCCTTCGTGGATACCGGACATCCCCGTGATCTCCGTGGACCGACACACAAACCGCCTGGCCGGCCAGGCCGATGCGGCGGAGGCGGAAACGGTCACCCTGATGGTCACTCCCGGGGAAGGGATCGGCATCGCCAGGGCGTCGGCGTCCGGCAAGCTGCACTGGTTCCTCAGGAACCCGGCCGACAACGGCGCGGTGGTCCGGGACCGTCGTCGGAGTAACACGGGGGTCTCCCCCGTTGAGGTATGGAAAGGCGGCATCCGGATTCTCACGCCGGTTCCCCAGGTCGGATCTCCGTCAGGATCTCCGTCATGAAAAAGATCCTCCTTGCGCTGGCTTTCGCCCTTGCATTCCTCCCTTTTCCCGCACACCGGGAATCCCGCGGGGAGGAGTTCGTCCGGCTCCTGCCCGGTTTCCAGAAGATCCTCGACCGAAAGGGGGTTTCCCGGCTTTCTGTGGGGAACCCGGAGATCATCGAGGCCCAGCCGTTGCCGAAGGGCGATGGGATCCTCCTTGTCGGGAAAAAGGAAGGGGAAACCGATCTGGTCCTCTGGGAAAAGGGGATCCGGAAGGAGTGGCGGGTCGAGGTCGGATCGAGGAAAAACAGCTGGGCGGAGGAAATCCGGCAGTTTGCCGGATCCTTCCCCGGTCTGACCGTAACCGAGGCCGGGGGCGCCGTGATCGTCGGCGGAACAGTCGCCACTTCCCGGGAAAAAAGGGTGCTTGAGGATTTCGCCCGGTCGCGTCCGGGGATCCACCTCCAGGTGTCTCTCCCGGAGGAGAAAAAGACGCTGCTCGACTACGACCTGAAGATCATCGAGATCGGCAGGGGGGAATCCGCGAAGCTGGGCGTCCAGTGGCCGGAATCCATCCCGTTCAAGACCACCTTCGCCACGTCTTCGGGTTCCGGCAAGACGGTCTCCCTGGGAACCGAATTCGACGCGAGCCTGAACCTTCTCCTGGCGCACGGGAAGGCACGGATCCTCACGAACCCCCGTCTGGCGTGCGAAAGCGGAGAGGAAGCGTCGTTCCTCGCCGGCGGAGAGATCCCGATCGTGATCATCACCCCCGAAACACGCAAGGTGGAGTGGAAAACGTACGGGATCATCCTGAAGATCCACCCGACCATGGCCCCGGAAGGAAAGATCCGGACGAGCGTGACCGCGGAGGTCAGCTCGGTGGATCATGCCAGCGGAAGCGCCGATGTCCCCGCCTTTCTTACCCGCCGTGTATCCACGCACTTCTCCACATCTCCGGGTGAAACCGTGATGCTTTCCGGGCTGGTCAAGAACGAGATGGCGAAGGACATCTCGAAGGTGCCGCTGCTGGGGCAGATCCCGGTCCTCGGCGAGCTGTTCAAATCGAGAAGCTTCCGGGAAAACCTGACGGAGCTGGCAATCTTCATCACTCCGAAGGAAGTTGCGGGAGGGTCCGCTCCGGAAGTCGCGGAATGGGAAAAGAAATCCGCCATGCAGAGGGATGCCGTGCGATTCCGACTGCTGGATTGAGGAGGAAAGATCATGGACCGGTCCATCCGGATCAGGCTGCATCAGGCCGTGCTGTCCCGGCTCGACGCCCGCAAGACGGGACTGGCGTTGACCGAGGACATCGATAGGTGCAAACGCCGCGCGGAAGAGATCCTGCAGCAGGAGATGTCCGGGGGAACCCTTGCGCCTGCGGAAAAGGAATTCCTCCGGAGGGAGATCCTGGACGAGATCTTCTCCTACGGGCCGATCACTTCCCTCCTGGACGATCCGTCGATCACCGAAATCATGGTGAACGGCGGGGACTCCATTTACGTGGAGCGCGAGGGAAAGCTCGTCCCCCACGACAAGACGTTCCTTTCCGAGGATTCCCTGAGGATCGCCATCGACCGGATGGTTTCGAGGGTGAACCGTCGCCTCGACGAATCCTCTCCTTACGTGGACGCGCGTCTTCCGGACGGATCGAGGATCAACGCGATCATCCCGCCGGTCAGCCTGACCGGCGCCTGCCTGACGATCCGGAAGTTTCGGAAAGAGGCGTTTTCCCTCGACGAACTCGTGACGATCGGCTCCCTGACGCAGGAATCGTCCGAATACCTCCGCAACGCGGTCCGGCAGAGGAGGAACATCATCGTTTCCGGCGGCACCGGCTCCGGCAAGACCACTCTATTGAACGCGCTGTCCGGCGTCGTCCCGGAAGAGGAGCGGATCGTCACCATAGAGGATTCCGCCGAGCTCCGCCTCCAGAAGCCCCATGTCGTCCGGCTGGAATCCAGGCCGCCGAACATCGAGGGGGGCGGAGCGGTGACGATCCGGGACCTCGTGCGGAACTCCCTCCGGATGCGTCCCGACCGAATCATCGTCGGGGAGTGCCGGGGTGGAGAGGCGCTCGACATGCTGCAGGCGATGAACACGGGACACGACGGCTCCATTACGACGGGTCACGCCAACACCCCGAGGGACATGCTTCGCAGGCTCGAAACGATGG
>JBFLWB010000108.1 GCA_040758155.1 Thermodesulfobacteriota bacterium | reverse complement strand
CCCGCGTTGTAGCCGAAGTTCCCCTTGCCGCTCTTGATCTTGTCGACGATGACGCCGCCGTCCTGGCCGGCGTTGATCGCGATCTGCTTGGCCGGCTCGTACAGCGACTTCTTCACGATATCCACGCCCGCCTGCTGGTCGTGCTCCATCTTCAGGCCGTCCAGGGCGCCCGCCGCCCGGATATAGGCGACGCCGCCGCCGGGAACGATCCCTTCCTCGACCGCCGCGCGGGTAGCATGCAGCGCGTCCTCGACCCGGGCCTTCTTCTCCTTCATCTCGCTCTCGGTGGCCGCGCCGACGTTGATCACCGCCACGCCGCCGACGAGCTTCGCCAGCCGCTCCTGGAGCTTTTCCTTGTCGTACTCGGAGGTGCTCTCCTCGATCTGCGCCCGGATCTGCTTCACGCGGGCCTCGATGTCGGCCTTCTTGCCGGCCCCGTCGATGACCGTGGAGTTCTCCTTGTCGATGACCACCCGCTTGGCGCGGCCCAGGTCGGCCAGGGTGACCGCCTCGAGCTTGATCCCCATCTCCTCGGCGATCGACTTCCCGCCGGTGAGGGTCGCGATGTCCTCGAGCATCGCCTTCCGCCGGTCCCCGAAGCCGGGGGCCTTCACGGCGGCCGCGTTCAGCGTCCCGCGGAGCTTGTTCACGACGAGAGTGGCCAGCGCCTCGCCCTCGACGTCTTCCGCCACGATCAGCAGCGGCTTGCCGCTGCGGGCGATCTGCTCGAGCAGCGGGAGCAGGTCCTTCATGTTTCCGATCTTCTTCTCATGGACCAGGATGTAGGGCTCTTCGAGAACGACTTCCATCCGCTCGGGGTCCGTGACGAAGTAGGGGGAGAGATATCCGCGGTCGAACTGCATCCCCTCGACGATCTCCAGGGTGGTCTCCATCCCCTTGGCTTCCTCGACGGTGATGACGCCTTCCTTGCCGACCTTGGCCATCGCCTCGGAGATGATGTTGCCGATCGTCTCGTCGTTGTTGGCGGAGATGGTGCCGACCTGGGCGATCTCCTTGGGGTCCTTGGTCTGCTTGGACATCTTCTTGAGCTCGGCGGCGACCGTCTCGACCGCCTTGTCGATCCCGCGCTTGAGGTCCATCGGGTTGTAGCCGGCGGCGACCAGCTTCGCCCCTTCCGCGTAGATCTTCTGGGCCAGGACGGTGGCGGTGGTGGTCCCGTCGCCGGCGACGTCGCTCGTCTTCGAGGCGACCTCCTTCACCATCTGCGCGCCCATGTTCTCGAACTTGTCGGCCACCTCGACTTCCTTGGCGACCGTGACGCCGTCCTTGGTGACCAGCGGGGAGCCGAAGGACTTGTCGAGGATCACGTTGCGGCCCCGGGGGCCGAGGGTCACCTTGACCGCGTCGGCCAGTATGTCGACGCCCACCTTGATCTTGGCGCGGGCTTCCTCGCTGAACTTGAGAACTTTCGCCATCTCTGCCTTCCTCCCTTACTTCGTAATGACGGCGAGGATATCGTCCTCGCGCATGATCAGGTGCTCCACGCCCTCGACCTTGATCTCCGTGCCGGAATATTTCCCGAACAGGATCCGGTCGCCCACCTTCACCTCGCACTCCACCCGGGTGCCGTTATCCGTCACTTTGCCGGGGCCCACCGCGACCACCAGCCCCTCCTGCGGCTTCTCCTTGGCGCTGTCGGGGATGATGATCCCGCCCCGGGTCTTGTTCTCCTCCTCGACCCGCTTGATCAGAATCCTGTCCTGCAACGGCTTCACTTTCATGCTGCCTCCTCCTCCCGATCTGGAATATGTCTGCGGCTTCTACGGCGTCGGCTGTTAGCACTCGCAAACGAAGAGTGCTAACAGCGAATATACGAAGGTCCGGAACCGATGTCAAGAGGGGGTGCGGATCTTATGGGGATGTCAGAGCTTGCGGCGCGACATTTCCTCTTCGAGGTACTTCCGGTACAGGATGTCCCACTCCCGCCCGCCCTCGGGGACTCGCCGGGAAAGGCGGGAGATCTTCTCCCGCGCGACGGCGTCCGCCTCCTCCTCGGCCCGGGCGTACGCCGCCAGGAGCGCTTTCGCCTCGCGGTGCGCCGCCGCGTCGTCCGGGAATTCCGCCGCCTTTTCCCTGACGAGGACATTGCGCACGAGGTGGGACAGGTGGGAGATCCGGGCTTCGGTCAGGCGCATGTTCCGCTCCTTGGGAGGCTACAGGACGATGCCCCGCTCGCGGGCGAGGCGCTCCTTGATCTTCTGGAACAGGATCCGGGTGTTGGCCTCCCCCGCGCCCGCAGCGCCGAGGTGCCGGTCGAGCAGCTCCCCCGCCTCGCGGTCGAGCTCTTCCTCCCGCTGGAGGTCCCTTCGGAACTCCGCGGCCATCCGGGCCACGAGAGCGTCGTCGGGCTCCTTCGCGCGGACCAGCCCCTTCGCCTTCCAGCGCGCAAGGATCGCCGCGCAGATGCGGCGGACCTGTTCCTCCGTCAGCTTCACCCGTTCCTCCCCTTCCTGCCGGCGCCGCCGACCCACTCGCGGAAATCGGGGCCGATGACGCCCTTCCGGCGGTATCTTTCCATCGATACCGCGCAGGGGCAATCCCTTTCCGCTCCCTCGAGGGCGGCCGCGGCGGCGACCGCGATCGACGGGATCGCGTTCTTTGCGGCCTCCACGGCCCCCGCCTCCGCGGGCGGGAGCATCCCCTCGAACAGGGCGCCCCGGCGGTACGGCAGTCTCCGGACCCCCTCCGCGTAGTTCGTGACATATGCCACCGGCGCGTAGCAGATCTCCAGCTCCCGCGCAAGGAACGCCTCGGGGCAAAGGGTCATCCCGACCAGCTCCGCGCCCGCCGATGCAAGGAAGCGGATCTCGGCGGCGGTCTCGAGCCGCGGCCCCTCGGTGCACGCGTACGTCCCGCCGAAGCGCAGGCGGCCCGCCCCGCCCCGCGTCCCGCGGGGGCCGGCGGCGTCGCGCAGGGCGCCGCGCAGCGTCTCGCAGAACACGGGATGCTGCCGGACGAAGCCGATCCCCTTCCCCTCGTAGAATGTCGAGGGCCGGCATCGCGTGAAATCGAGGAGGCCGTCGGGAAGGACCAGGTCTCCCGGGCGATACTTCCGGGATATCGCTCCCGGCCCCGTCCAGGCGACGATCCGCTCCACCCCCAGCAGCTTCGCCGCATAGATGTTCGCCCGGTAGTTCACCCAGGGGGCGGCGGTCTCGTAGCCGCGCTCCCCGTGGCGCGAGAGGAACAGGAACCGGAAGCCGTCCTTGCGATGGTGGTGGATCGGGGCGGAAACGCCGAACGGCGTCCGGACGCGCCGGGAGGAGATGCGCTCGCCAAGCGCCCCCGGCGGGAGGGCGTAGGCCCCGGATCCTCCGAGGAGGAGGATCCGGGGCGCGTCCTCATGCGCGCCGGATCGCTTCAGAAGGAGACCCGGACGCCGAAGTTGGCCGTCCAGCCGCCCACCTCGATGTTTCTTTCGGAAAAGACGCCGGTCGCGGTGTTGAACGAATCGAACGTCGCGTCGACCCAATGGTACTTCCCCTCGAAGTTCAGCGCGATCCGCGGGTTGAGCCAGAAATCCGCGCCGATGGAGACGTATCCCCCGAATTCGGCGCTGTCGTCGTCGATGCCGAAAAACGCGTCCTGGAGGCTCACCATGTACAGCCCGACGCCCGCCCCGAAGTACGGCTCCACGAAGGGATTCGGGACGATGAGACGCCCGCCGATCGTGATCGGGACCACGGTGACCTCGCTCGCTCCCAGTTCCGCGCCGAATCCGCCGAACGTCCCCTCTACGGCGAACACCGGAGACACCCGGGAGCCGATCCCGATGTCGAAGGCGCCGCCCGTGTCGTATCCCCTCAACCCGTTGAAGTCGTTGTTGGGATCGAAAATGCCGAAATGCGCGAAGAAATACGGTTCACCATGCTGCGCGTGGCGCGGGGGGCGAGGCGCTTCCGCCCGGTACGCCGGCGGGGGCGGCTCCTGCCGATACTGGGCAGGGGGCCGGTAGTCCCGCTCGTACCGGTCGTATTCCGCCGCGAACGCCGATGCCGAAAGACCTGCGACCGCGATCACCGCCATGACGACCGCCAACCGCTTCCTCATGTAGACCTCCTTCCCCCGGCGCGCCGGGGCTCACGAACGAGGATATAATGGGAAATCTCTTCAGACAACTATACGAATCCTCCGGGGGAGATATTCATGATCATCGTCATGAAGCAGGGCGCGGCGAAGAAGGACGGCCGCGCCGTCATCGCGCGGATACGGGAGCTGGGCTACACGCCGCACCCGATCTACGGGAAGGAACGCACCGTCATCGGCGCCATCGGCGACGAACGCGGCAAGTTCGTGCTCCAGTCGCTCGAGTCCCTTCCCGGAGTGGAGCGTGTCGTCCCGATCCTGAAGCCGTACAAGCTCGCCAGCCGGGAAGTCAAGCCGGAGCGGACGGTCGTCAAGATCGCGCCGGGCGTCACCGTCGGCGGGGAGCGCGTCCTGGTCATCGCGGGCCCCTGCTCCGTGGAGAGCGAGCAGCAGATGATCGCCACGGCCATGGCGGTGAAGGAGGCGGGCGCCCACGCGTTGCGCGGCGGCGCGTGGAAGCCGCGCACCTCCCCGTACGCCTTCCAGGGGCTGGAGCTAAAGGGGCTCAAGATGCTCCGGAAGGCCGGCGACCGCGCGGGGATGCCGGTGGTCACCGAGGTGATGAACCCCGAGGACGCGGAGACGATCGCCGAATACTCCGACGTGGTCCAGGTGGGCGCGCGCAACGTCCAGAACTTCACCCTCCTCAAGCGGGTCGGGAAGTCGAAGCGGCCGATCCTGCTGAAGCGGGGGATGATGACCACGATCACCGAGTTCCTGATGAGCGCGGAGTACTGCCTCTCCGAGGGGAGCCGCCAGGTCATCCTCTGCGAGCGCGGGATCCGGACCTTCGAGGACTCCACCCGGAACACGCTCGACCTCTCCGCGATCCCCGTGCTGCGGGAGCGCACGCACCTCCCGGTCGTCGTCGACCCCTCGCACGCCACTGGCGTCGCGGCCTACGTCCCGTCGATGGCGTGCGCCGCGGTCGCCGCGGGCGCCGACGGCCTGATGATCGAGGTGCACCCCACTCCGGAGAAGGCGCTCTCCGACGGGCCGCAGTCGCTAACCTTCGAGAAGTTCGCGGAGATGATGACGGCGATCCGGCCGTTCGTCCGGGCGGCGGGCAGGGCGCTCTGATCCGGAAGCTCATCCTCCCGCTTTTCGCCGCGGCGCTGCTCATCCACGGCGGCTGGCTCTACTACAAGGTCGGCCGGGGAGTCACGGTGGAGGCCGGCGACGTCCCCTCGATCGTTTACGGCCGCCCCACGGAGATCCGCCCGGGGGACCACCTCGGGAATCTCCGGTTCGAGGAGCGGCTGCGGCGGCTCTCCTACCGGAAGGTATCCGGGAAGCCGTCCCGCCCCGGGACCTGGTCCGAGGAGGCGGGGAAGATCCGGATCGTCACCCGCGGCTACCGGATCGGGGAGGTCCCCGTCGGCGACGGGTACGCGGAGCTGGAAGTCCGCGACGGCAGGGTGATGTCGATCGCCTCGCGGGTGGGGAACCCGCTCCCTTCCGCGCGCCTCGAGCCGGAGGAGGTCTCCCGGATCTTCGGCCCCCGGATGGAGTCGCGGCGGCCGATCCCCCTCGACGCCATCCCCCGCAATCTGCAAAACGCCGTGATCGCCGCCGAGGACGCGCGCTTCCACTCCCACAAAGGCATCGACTTCTTCGGCATCGGGCGGGCGGCGGTCGCCAACCTCCGGGAGCGCCGGTTCGCGCAGGGCGGATCGACGATCACCCAGCAGGTCGCGAAGAACTTCTTCCTCTCCCCGAAGAAGACCATCGGGCGGAAGCTGCGCGAGGCGGAGCTCGCCATCGTCCTCGAGCTGCGGTTCACGAAGCCGCAGATCCTGGAGCTGTACCTGAACAAGATCTACTTCGGGCAGGACGGGCCGCTCGGCATCTTCGGCATCGAGGAGGCGGCCGGCTTCTACTTCTCGAAGCGCGCGGAGGAGCTCACCCTCGCGGAATCGGCGCTGCTGGCCGGGCTCATCCGCTCCCCGAACCGGTACTCCCCCCTGCGGGACCCCCGCGCGGCGAAGGAGCGGCGCAACGCGGTGCTCTCCCGGATGGCGCAGCTCGGGACGATCGGCGAGGCCGAGCGCCGCAGGGCGTCCGCCGCCCCGCTGGGGACCCGGCCGCGGCGCATCAACGGCCGCCTGGCGTCGTACTTCACGGACCACATCCAGCGGGTCACCGAGGACGAGTTGGGGGACGAGAAGCTGTACCGCGCGGGGTACCGCTTCTACACGACGCTCGACACGGTCCTCCAGGCCGCCGCGGAGGACGCCGTCGCGCGGGGGCTGGCCGAGATCGGGCGGCAGGAAGGGCCTTCGGGGGAGCCGCTGCAGGCGGCGCTGGTTGCGGTGGACCCCGCGACCGGGGAGATGACCGCGATGGTCGGCGGGCGGGCTTACGGCGAGACGCAGTTCAACCGCGCCGCGCAGGCGATGCGCCAGCCCGGGAGCGCGTTCAAGCCGTTCGTCCTCCTGGCGGCGCTGTCGGAAGCTGCCCGCGGGCGGGGGGACACGACGCTGGCGACGACCGTCTCCGGCGCGCCGATCTCGTTCGACACCCCGCAGGGGCTGTGGACCCCCGCGAACTTCGACGGGAAAGCGTACGGCGACCTCACCGTGCGGACCGCCATCGAGAACTCGGTGAACACCGCCACCGTGCGGCTGGCGAGGGACGTCGGGCTGAACGCGGTAGAGGAGACCGCGAGGGCCGCCGGCATCGCGAGCCGCCTCTCCCCCGTCCCCTCGATGGCGCTGGGCAGCTTCGAGGTCACCCCGGTGGAGCTCGCCTACGCGTACGCGACCATCGCCTCCCTCGGGACGCGCCACGACCCGTTCCCGCTGTACTCCGTCGTCGCCGCCGACGGGGAGTTCCTCGCGGAGAGGAAGGCGCGGGCGGAGCGGGCGGTCGACCCGCGCGCGGCGTTTCTGACCGCGTACGCGCTGGAGGGGACGCTGGAGCGCGGCACCGCCCGGGCGGCCGCGGAGATGGGGGTCCGCTTCCCGGCGTCGGGGAAGACCGGGACCACGGACGGGAACCGGGACTCCTGGTTCGCGGGCTTCACCCCCGGCCTGGTCTGCGTCGTGTGGGTGGGATACGACTCCGGCGCCGACACCGGGCTGACCGGCGCCCGCGGGGCGCTCCGCATCTGGGCCCGCTTCCTCCAGGCCGCCTACTCCCACGCCGGGCCGCCCGCCTTCGTCCCGCCGGAGGGAGTGGAGTTCGCGGAGATCGACCCCGCGTCGGGACGCCTCGCCACGGGCAACTGCCCCCAGATCCTCCGGGAAGCGTTCCTCGCCGGGACGGCGCCGACGGAACCGTGCCCTCTCCATCCCGCCAACGCCGTCGTGGACACCCTCCGCAAGGGGATCCGCGGCTTCGGGGATTACATCCGGAACCTGTTCAAGTAATCGGAAGGCATGATATAAAACCCCGATGGACTACAAAAACACTCTGAACCTGCCCCAGACCGATTTCCCGATGCGCGCGAACCTCGCCCAGCGGGAGCCCGAGATGCTTGCCCGGTGGGAGTCCCCGGACCTCTACCGGTTGATGCTGGAGCGCCGGAAGGGGCGCCCCACCTTCGTACTGCACGACGGCCCCCCCTACGCCAACGGGCACACGCACATCGGCCACGCGCTGAACAAGATCCTCAAGGACATCATCGTCAAGCACCGGTCGATGACGGGGCATCTCTGCGTGTACATCCCGGGGTGGGACTGCCACGGGCTGCCGATCGAGCACCAGGTGGACAAGACGCTCGGGGCGAAGAAGGAAACGCTCCCGACGGCCGTGAAGCGGCGGCTCTGCCGCGAGTACGCCGCGAAGTTCATCGACATCCAGCGCGCCGAGTTCAAGCGGCTCGGCGTCCTCGGGGACTGGGAGAACCCGTACCGGACGATGACCTTCGACTACGAGGCGCGGATCCTGCGCGAGCTGGGCCGGTTCGTCGAGACCGGGGCCGTGTACCAGGGGACGAAGCCGGTCTACTGGTGCATGACCTGCAGGACCGCGCTGGCCGAGGCGGAGGTCGAGTACGCGGACCACACCTCCCACTCCATCCACGTGAAGTTCCCCTTCGTCGACCCGCCGGAGAAGATCCACCCGTCGCTGGCGGGGAAGAAAGTCTTCTTCGTCATCTGGACGACCACGCCGTGGACCATCCCGTCCAACCTGGCCGTCGCCCTCCATCCCGATTACGACTACGCGGCGCTGGCATCCGGAGATGAGGTCTACGTGGTGGCCGACGGACTGGCGGAGCGGTTCGCCGCGGAGACGGGGCTTACAGCGCCCGAAAAGATCGCAGTGTTCCGCGCGGAGCATCTGCAGCGGCTGCGCTGCCGCCACCCCTTCGCCGGCCGCGACTCGATCCTCGTCCTGGCCGACTACGTGACGCTCGACGCGGGGACCGGCTGCGTCCACACCGCCCCGGGGCACGGGCGGGAGGACTACGAAACAGGGCTGAAGTACGGCCTGCCCGCCTACGCGCCGCTCGACGACGACGGCCGCTTCACGAAGGACGTACCGTTCTTCGCCGGGAAGCAGGTGTTCGAGGCGAACCCGCTGGTGAACGAGAAGCTCGCCGAGGCCGGCGCGCTGATGCATCTGGGGAAGGTCACCCACTCCTATCCCCACTGCTGGCGCTGCAAGCAGCCCGTCATCTTCCGGGCCACGAAGCAGTGGTTCATCTCGATGGACAACACGAAGCTGCGGGAGAAGACGCTCGCGGAGATCCGGAAGGTGCGGTGGATCCCGTCGTGGGGGCAGGAGCGGATCGAGGGGATGATCGCCAACCGCCCCGACTGGTGCATCTCGCGCCAGCGCGCCTGGGGCGTTCCGATCGCCTCCTTCCAGTGCGAGGGGTGCGGGCGCCAGCTCCTGGACCGCGCGCTCATCGACCGCGTGGCGGACTTCTTCGAGAAGGAGGGGGCGGACGCGTGGTTCGAGCGGGACGCGGCCGAGCTGCTTCCCCCCGGCGCGAAGTGCCCCTCCTGCGGGGAAGGGAAGTTCCGCAAGGAGACCGACATCCTCGACGTGTGGTTCGACTCGGGCGTCTCCTACGCCGCCGTGTGCGAGGGGAAGGAGGACCGCGGCCTCGGCATCCCGGTGGACCTCTACCTCGAGGGGTCCGACCAGCACCGCGGCTGGTTCCACTCCTCCATCCTGGCCGCCGTGGGGACGCGCGGCTTCGCGCCGTACCGCGAGGTGCTCACGCACGGGTTCGTGGTCGACGGCAAGGGCGAGGCGATGCACAAGTCCAGGGGGAACGTGATCCCCCCCGAGGAGATCATCAAGAAGCACGGCGCCGAGCTTCTGCGCCTCTGGGTCGCCGCGGCGGACTACCGGGACGACATCCGCCTGTCGAAGGACATCCTCGACCGGCTGACGGAGGCGTACCGGAAGATCCGCAACACGGTCCGCTACCTGCTCTCCAACCTGAGCGACTTCACGCCCGGCTGGCAGTCGGTCCCCGTGGAGCGGATGGAGGAGATGGACCGGTACGCCCTCGTGCTGTTCGAACGGCTGGCGGCGAAGGTTCGCAAGGCGTATGAAGACTACGAGTTCCACATCGTCTTCCACGCGGTGAACGACTTCTGCTCCGTAGACCTGTCCGCCTTCTACCTGAACGTCCTGAAGGACCGGATGTACTGCTCTCCGCCGGACTCCCCCGCCCGCCGGTCCGCGCAGACGGCGGTGTTCGAGATCGCCCGGGGGCTGCTGACGCTGGTCGCGCCCGTCCTGTCGTTCACGGCCGACGAGGCGTGGGGATACCTGCCCAAGCACCTGGGGCAGACGGAAAGCGTGTTCCTGGCCGACCTGCCGGAGCCGCGCGAGATCCCGGACGCCGACGCGATCGCCGCGCGGTGGGAGCGGATCCTCGCGCTGCGCGCCGAGGCCGCCCAGCCGCTGGAGGCCGCCCGCAAGGAGAAGGTCATCGGCAGCGACCAGGACGCGCTTGTCACGATCGCGCCGGGCCCCTTCGCGGAGCTGCTAAGGGACCACCTGCGCTCCGTCCGCGAGGTCCTCACCGTGTCCGGCATCGAGACCGGCGACCCGTCCGGGCCGGGAGTCTACGAAAGCACCGCGTACCCGGGACTCCGGATCAAGGTGGAGAAGGCGCCGTGGGCCAAGTGCGAACGGTGCTGGAACCACGCCCCGGAAGTGGGGACCCTTCCCGCGACCCCCGACCTGTGCGGGCGCTGCGCGGCGGCCGTGGAAAAATGAAGGGGCCGCTGCTGACGGCCGCCCTGCTGGCGGCCGCCGACCAGGCGACGAAGGCGTGGGTCGTCATCGCCCTCCCGCCGTACCTTCCGCGCGAGGTCGTGCCCGGACTGCTCGACCTGGTTTACGTCCGCAACACGGGAGTGGCCTTCAGCCTGCTGGCGGGGCTCGGCGGCGGGTGGGTGAAGCCGCTTTTGATCGCCGCGACGCTGGCCGCGATGGCCGCGCTGCTCTTCTACCTGTGGCGGCTACCCCGGAAAGGCGCCGCCCCGTACGCCGTCGGCCTGGTCCTCGGAGGGGCCGCCGGCAACCTGGTCGACCGGGCGCGGCTGGGGTACGTGATCGATTTCATCGACCTCCATCTGCGCGGGTTCCACTGGCCGACGTTCAACGTCGCCGACATCGGTATCTCCGTCGGCGTCGCCCTCCTCATCGCGGACATGGTCTTCGTCAAAGATCTCCCACTCCCCGGCGGGAGGGAAGGGTAACGCTTCGTACCGGTCGAGCCGCTCGGCAATCACTCCCTTCTTCAATCCCTCCACGTACCTTTCATGCCCGTCCTGCTGCGGGTAATAGCGCAAGTGCCGCGTCTTGCGAAACATCGCCTTGAGCTCGCCCCTCAGCGGACAAGAGTACGAGATCCGGTACATGGTCCAGATTCCCGCCTTCCTGCGGGAGAGGATTCCGCACTCCTTCAAGACTTTGAGCTGGCGCTGCACGCAGTTCGGGTCCCGTTCGATCGTTCGGGCGATCATCCGCCCGTGCAGTTCCTGAGAGGGAAAATCGAAGAACATCGCCAGCGTCGAGTAGAGCGTGGAGGATGCGAACAGGCGCGCGGGCATGCACCGGACGGATGCAATCCGTGGGCCGAGGGGCGAACGGCAATTTTCAGGAATTGATGGCGGTTTGCAGGGTCACCCCTATACCCCCTGGAATCTGTAGCCTCAAAGGCTACAAGCAGGCGGAACCTCACTTGAGGCCTACAGAATGGATGCATGGGGAGGGCGATCTTCCTGCTGCGCGGCGACTGGAAGGAACGACGATCGAATATTTTTTGGGATCCCGGAGCGATTGTAGTCTCAAAGGCCCCGGATTTCAGAAGGTACACCCTCCACATACAGCCCCCTGCTCAAGGGAGCGCGCCGCCCACGACCATCCGGACGGCGTGGTTGCCGTAATCGGCGATGTAGGCGTTTCCGCGGGAATCGACCGCGACCGCGCGCGGATCGTAGAGCTGCGCGGCCGTCGCGGGACCGCCGTCGCCGGAGAAACCAGGGTTTCCCGTCCCCGCGAAGACCCGAACACTATTCTGCGCATCGATGTGGAGTATCCGGTTGGATGCCGTTTCGACGAAAAAGATCTTGCCGGTAATCGGATTATAATCGACGATGCGCGGTCGCACAGGTGCCATTGCGAGGGGGGCGATCCCTTCCGAGAAGGGGGCGCCGCCGGGGTCGGCGACCAGGTCGTAGACCATCCCGTCCGCAAGGGAGACGCGCATGATCCGGTTGTTCTCGGTGTCCGCGAACAGCACGGAGAATGATTGCGGGTCGTATACGACGCCGGACGGGCCGTTGATCGGGTAGTGGAGCCGGTCGTACGGGGAGGCCGTCCCGAGCGGGGTGCCGTCCGCCACGAAGTCGGATTTCGCTGTTTGGAACAGATGGTAGACCCGCCTGTCGATGTAATTCACGAAATAGAGGAGGTCGTCGTTCGCCACGGCCAGATTCGGGCGGGCAGAGGGATTGTATATCCCGTTGTCGTAGGGGATCGCGAAAACGACACCGGCGGAGACCTTGACGACCTGGTTCCAGTAATTGAACAGATAGATGTTGCCGGAGGGATCGATATCGATGTCCGCGACGGAGCCGATCGGGGAGGAGGAGGCGGGGGCGCCAAGGGCGATCGTGCCGTGGGTGCCGTCGCCCGCGAAGTTCGAGACGTAGCCGTACCGGTCGATCCGCTTCACCTTTCCGTACGTGGAAGAGGAAACGTAGAGCGCGCCGTCGGGGCCCGTCTTCACGGAGCACGGGTTGCCGAGGAGCGCCTCGTTGTCGAGGCCGCCGTCGCCGGTATCGCCCATGGTGCCCGCGCCGCCCGAGGGAGGCGCGCCGCAGACGGTCACGATCGTCCCCCTGGCGTGCATCGCGACCGGCACCGTCTTCGCCTCGCCCGGGGCGAGGACGATGCCGCGGGCCCATCCCCTGCCGAGCAGCGGGGCGTTCGTGCCGAGAGTGGACGCGGTGTTGTCGTACTCGTCCACCTCGACGGAGATCCGCTCGCCCGGGGGGACGTTGGGGATCACGCCGCGACCCTCGGAGCGGTAGAACCACGCCTCGATCGGAGCGAAATGCGGGCCGAGCACGCGGATCAGGATCCGGTTCGAGGGATCGAGGGTGTATGCCGGTGACGGGGAAGACGGTAGGCCGGCCGCGGCGGGGGTGATCCCCGAAGCCGCCGCGTTGCCGGAGGCCGCCGCGTTGTCGGAAGGGTACGACAGCGACACGGAGACCGTGCCGTCGGACCACATTGCGGAGCAGCCGCAGACGGTCGCCGCGAGGAGCAGCGCAAGGAGCGGCGCCAAGAGCGGCGGGAAGGTTATTCGCGGATAAGAACGGATCTCGGCATCCCCCGGGGCGGAATCTTCCCTATGATACCCGGATCGGGGGCGCGCACAAGGGAAAGGGGCCCCGGGATCCCGGAGCCCCTTTCCGCACAGCGGCGCGAAGGCGTTTCCGATCAGCAGTCGAAGTAGAGGAAGAACTCGTGCGGATGCGGCCGCAGCTTCACCGGATTGACTTCGGCCTCCATCTTGTACTCGATCCACTTCTCGATGACGTCGATGGTGAAGACGTCGCCCTTGAGCAGGAAGTCGTGGTCCGCCTCCAGCTCCTTGAGCGCCTCCTCGAGCGATCCCGGCGTCGTCGGGACCTTGGACAGCTCCTCCGGAGACAGCGCGTAGATGTCCTTGTCGAGCGGCTGCCCCGGGTCGATCTTGTTCTGGACGCCGTCCAGCCCCGCCATGAGCTGCGCGGCGAAGGAGAGGTAGCCGTTGCAGGACGGGTCGGGGGTGCGGAACTCGAGCCGCTTCGCCTTCGGGGAGGCGGAGTACATCGGGATCCGGACCGAAGCGGAGCGGTTCCGGCTGGAGTACGCCAGGTTGACCGGCGCCTCGAAGCCGGGGACGAGCCGCTTGTAGGAGTTCATCGTCGGGTTGCTGAAGGCGCACAGCGTCTTCGCGTGCTTCAGGATGCCGCCGATGTACCACAGCGCCATCTTGGAGAGGCCGCCGTACTCCTCGCCGGCGAAGAGCGGCTTGCCGCCCTTCCAGAGCGACTGGTGCGTGTGCATCCCGGAACCGTTGTCGGCGAAGAGCGGCTTCGGCATGAAGGTGGCGGTCTTGCCGGCACGGCGGGCGACGTTCTTCACGATGTACTTGTACCACTGCAGGGCGTCGGCGACCTTCACCAGCGTGTCGAACCGCAGGTCGATCTCGGCCTGGCCGGCGGTGGCCACCTCGTGGTGCTGCGCCTCGATCTTCAGCCCCACCTGCGACATCACGCGGACCATCTCGTCGCGAAGGTCATGCTGGGAGTCGGTGGGCGGCACGGGGAAGTACCCTTCCTTGTGGCGCGGCTTGTAACCCAGGTTCGGCTTCTCGTCCCGGCCGCTGTTCCAGGTCCCTTCATCGGAGTCGATGTAGTAGTAGCCGTAGTTGGAACCGGTGGCGTAGCGGATGTCGTCGAAGATGAAGAACTCCGCCTCGGGGCCGAAGAACGCCGTGTCGGCGATCCCGGTGGACTTGAGGTACGCCTCCGCCTTCCGCGCGATGTTGCGCGGGTCGCGGGTGTAGTTCTCCTTGGTGATCGGATCGACGATGTTGCAGATCAGGGAAAGGGTCGGCCGCTTGATGAACGGGTCCATGACCGCCGTGTCCGCCTCGGGGATGACCAGCATGTCGGAGGCGTGGATCGGCTGCCAGCCGCGGATCGACGAGCCGTCGAAGCCGAACCCTTCCTCGAAACTGTCCTCGCTGAGCTCGTACACGGGCACGGCGAAGTGCTGCCAGGTCCCGATGAAGTCCATGAACTTCAGGTCCACCATCTCGACGTTGTTGCTCTTGGCGAACGCCAAGGCTTCCTTCGCATTCATTGCGCTTCCTCCTGGATATTTTGTGGAACCCCGATGATTCCGGAACGGTCAGAAGGCGTCGTGGCCGCGCTCCCCCGTGCGGATCCGGACGACCTCCTCGACGTTCATGACGAAGATCTTCCCGTCCCCGATGCGCCCGGTGCGGGCCGTCTTCTCCACGACCTCAACCACCTGCGCGACGAGGTCGTCGGGGACGATGATCTCGATCTTGATCTTCGGAAGAAAATCCACGACGTACTCGGCGCCGCGGTACAGCTCGGTGTGCCCCTTCTGGCGGCCGAACCCCTTGACCTCCGTCACCGTCATCCCCTGGATGCCGATGTCGTTGAGGGATTCCTTCACCTCGTCGAGCTTGAACGGCTTGATGATGGCCTCGATCTTTTTCATGGATTCACCTCCCTCCCGTTACCCATGGAGCAACGGGCGTGCCAATGCCGGGCATGGGGCGGAAGGCGCGGAGCGCGTAACGGAATCCGTTGGAACGACGCCAGGATATGCGGAAGAAAGGGCTTCGGCCGACGGAGCGCGTTCCCCGACCGCCGGGGGAGAATGCCCGATTCACGATCAGCGCGTGCCTATTTCTTAGGCACTCCGAACTTCGGCTCCTCTCCTGCGAGGAGGCGGTGGATGTTCTGCCGGTGGGTGTAGAACACCAGGAACGCGATCAGCAGCGACAGGTTCAGGTAGGAACGCGGCCCTTCGAGGACCGCCATCGTGACCGGGAGCCCGACGGCGGCGCAGAGCGAGCCGAGCGACACGTACCGCGTGAAGTAGACCACCGCTCCGAAAAGGACCAGCAGCACGAACACCGTCACGGGGGAGAGGAACGCCACGACCCCCAGCGCGGTCGCCACCCCTTTCCCTCCCTTGAAGCGCAGCCAGACCGGGAAGATGTGCCCGAGGAAGACGGCCCCCCCCGCGAGGGCGAGCCAGCCATGGGCGGATTCCCCCATCGCGAACTGCACCAGCGCGAGGGCGAGCACGGCCTTGCCCGCGTCGAGCAAAAGCGTCAGGGCGCCCGCGCCCTTGCCGACGGCGCGCGCCACGTTCGTCGCCCCGATGTTGCCCGAGCCGGTCTTCCGGATGTCGACCCCCCGGTCGAAGAACCGGGCCACGACCAGGCCGAACGGGACGGACCCGAGGAGGTACGCGACGATCGCCAGGAGGATTCCGCGGATCACCGACGGGTCCATGGGGACTTACGGCTCTTCGGTCTCTTCCGTGCGGGGCGCGGCGACTCCGGTCTCGAAGGCGACGCGCCGGACCGCGTCCGCCACGGCGGCGTGCATGTCGCGGTCGAGGATGGAGGGGAGCAGCTCCCCCTTGGGGGTGCATGACTTGATGGCCTTCGCGGCCGCGTACAGCATCCGGTTGTTGATCCGGGTGGCCCTCGCATCGAGCGCGCCGCGGAACACGCCGGGGAACGCCAGCGCGTTGTTGACGCTGCGGCCGTCCATGGCGAAGGAAGCCCCCGCGCCGCGCGCGTCGTCGACCGTGATCTCGGGATTGGGATTGGACAGGGCGAGGATCACCTGCCCCTTGCGGACCATTTCCTTCCTGATGAGCCCGGCCTTGCCCGTCGTGGCGATGACGATGTCGGAGCCGGACATGACCTCCTCGAGCGAGCCGCCCTTGCCGCCCTGTTTCGCGAAGATCTCCAGCGCTCCGGGATTGATGTCGTTCCCCAGCAGCTTCCGCACGCCGTAGGCCTTCAGCAGCTTGGCGATCCCGATGCCGGCGGCGCCCAGGCCGATGAGGCCGATCGCGTCGTCCTTCACCTTCACCCCGACCTGGTCCGCGATGTTGAACAGCACCGCGAGGACGACGACGGAGGTGCCGTGCTGGTCGTCGTGGAGGACGGGGATCTCGAGCATCGAGGAGAGGCGGTCTTCCACCAGGAAGCATTCGGGCGCCTTGATGTCCTCGATCTGGACCGCCCCGAAGGTGGGCGCGATCGCCGCGACGGTGCGGACGATCTCCTCGGGGTCCTTCGAGCGGAGGAGGATCGGGACGCCGTTGACCCCCACCAGCGACTCGAAGAGCGCCGCCTTCCCTTCCATCACCGGCATGCCCGCGACGGGGCCGATGTCCCCCAGGCCTAAGATCGCCGTGCCGTTCGTGACGATCGCCACGGTGTTGTAGATGGAGGTGTACCTGTGCGCCAGGGCGGGGTCGGCCTCGATGAGCTTGCAGACCTTGGCCACCCCCGGCGTGTAGATCTTGCGGACGGTGGAGATGCTGTCGAGCTTCACCCGCGAGCGGACGCCGATCTTGCCGCCGCGGTGCAGCTCGAGCACGGGGTCGATGACTTCCGAGACGATGACGCCTTCGACCTTCCCCAGCTCCTCCTGAACCTTTCGGAACTGCGCCTCGTTGTCGGCGAAGATCGTGACGTCGCGGGTGTTGTATTCGTTGCCGAACTGGACGAGCTTGATGTCCGCGAGGGAGGCCCCCACGTTGCCGATCGCGGAGGCGAACTTGCCGAAATACCCGGGCTTATCGAGGATCATGACCCGGAGAGTCATGACGACCTTGTCGATGCCCTTCTCGATCTGCATTGAAAAATGATAATATTTCTGAATCATTAGTGTCAATCACGCATCTGATATCCGCGGAGATGATGGAACCATGGGAAAGATCCGTATCGCGATCGCCGGGGTGGGAAACTGCTGCAGCGCGCTGCTGCAGGGGATCGAATACTATCGGAACGGCGGCCCGCGGCCGCCCGATGCGTTCGTCGCGGGGCTGATGAGCCCGGACGTCGGCGGGTACCTGCCGGGCGACGTCGAAGTCGCGGCGGCGTTCGACATCGACCGCCGGAAGGTCGGGAGTCCGGTATACAAAGCGATCTTCTCGCCTCCGAACTGCACGAAGCGGTTCGTGGAAAAGATGCCCGAAGGCGGGCCGGTCGTCCGGATGGGTCCCGTCCTCGACGGCGTCGCCCGCCACATGGCCGACTACCCCGACGACAAGACGTTCCTGCCCTCCTCCGAAAGCCCCTGCGACGTGGAGCGCGTTCTGCGCGACTCGGGCGCCGAGATCCTCGTGAACTACCTTCCGGTGGGGTCCGGGGCGGCGACCCGCCACTACGCGGAGGCGTGCCTGCGCGCGGGCGTCAGCCTCGTCAACTGCATCCCCGTCTTCATCGCGTCCGATCCGGAATGGGCCGAGCGGTTCCGCCGGGCCCGCATCCCGATCATCGGCGACGACGTGAAGTCTCAACTCGGGGCGACGATCGTCCACCGGGAGCTGTCGCGCCTGTTCTCGGAACGCGGCGTCCGCATCCGGAGGACGTACCAGCTCAACACGGGGGGGAACACCGACTTCCTGAACATGCTGAGCCGCAGCCGCCTCGAATCGAAGAAGATCTCCAAGACCGAGGCGGTGACCAGCGCCCTTTCCCACGGGATCGAGCCGGACGACGTGCACATCGGTCCTTCCGACTACGTCCCCTGGCAGAAGGACAACAAGCTCTGTTTCCTGAGGATCGAGGGGGAGGGTTTCGGGGGGCTGCCGATCGAGGTGGAGCTGCGCCTCTCGGTGACCGATTCGCCGAACAGCGCGGGCGTGGGGATCGACGCGATCCGCTACTGCCGCCTGGGGCGCGACATGGGGCTCTCGGGGCCCATGCCCGCCCCGTCCGCCTATTTCATGAAGCACCCGCCGGCGCAGCACTCCGAAGACGACGCGCGCCGGGAGCTCGAGGAGATCATCGCCGATTACCGGACGTGGAAACGGACGCGAGAAGCTCCGCCCACGCCCCCGTGCACCTCGCCCACGTGAACGGGTCCGCGATCCTCGGCCCGCCGACGGACAGCCGGGCCCGGAGCGACGGATCGGCAAGGAGGGAGAGCATCGCCCCGGCGAGTCCCTCCGGATCGCCCGGCGGGTAGGCCAGCCCGCCTCCCTCCGCCCGGACCTTGTCCCCCCAGTACGTCCCTTCCGGCACGATCACCGGGACGGCGGCGGACAGCGCCTCGAGCGGGACCAGCCCGAACGACTCGTACAGCGACGGGCAGATCACCGCGTCCGCGGCCGAGTACAGCATCGCCATGCTGTCGTGCGGCACCGGGCCGAACCGGACGACCCGCTCCTCCGGCGGCCCCGCCCCCGCCTCCATGCCCGCGACCACCAGGGTCTGCCGCCCTTCCCGCCGCGACCGGACGGCGCGGAATGCCTCCAGAGCCGTGTCCAGGTTCTTCCCGGGATCGCCGCGCGCCGCGAACAGGAAAATCTCTCCGTCGGGCGGGAGCCCGAGAAACGACCGGGCGACCTCCCGGGGAACCGGGACCCGGAACCGCGTGTCGACTCCCGGAGGGATGACGACCGACTTCCCGGCCAGGCACGGGTAGATCCCTACGTTCCGATCCATGTCGTGCCCGGTGAAGAACACCACGCGGGAAACGTCGGAAGCCAGCGCCGACTCCGCCTCCCGGCGCACGGCGGCGAGCGGCGGCTCCGCGTCCCCTCCGGCCCGGGGCTTTCTCGCTTCCACCGTGTGGTAGGAGAGGACGATCGGGGCGTCGGAGAGTCTGCGGGCCGCCACGCCCGACATCCAGTAATGGGCCGACACGATGCCCGGGAGGATCCCCTCCCCGAGCAGCAGCAGGCGGCAGTTCCGGGTGAAGCGCTCGAGCGAGGCGTAGGCGCTTTCCCGCGTCGGGGAAGCGGCCCAGCGGCAGGGGACGTGGAAGATCCGCACTCCGGGGAACGGCGTCGTGATCTCGACGGTCGGCCCGGTGGCGCGCGTGACGACGTCGGTCGGCCACCCCGCCGCTCCCAGCCCGCGGAGCAGCCCCCGCAGGAAGATGTTCATCCCGCCGGCGAGCCCCTCGCCCGGCTCCTCGAGGGGGCAGGTGTGGTAGGAGACGAGCAGGTGCGTCGTCAAGCGGACACCGTGACGCGGTACACGATCCGGTCGATCCCTCCAAGGTCGTATTTGTAGCGCTCCGTGCCGCGCAGGAAATCGTATTCCCGGGCCCCTTCCGACGTCGCGTGCTCGATGCACCGGGCGAGGAGCACCAGCCCCGGGTGGGCCTCCCGCCGGGCCGGGTCGTATCCGGAATTGTAGAGCAGCACCGCGCCGTCGGTCCGGAACTGGAACACGGAGGCGATGTCCTCCTCCCCGCTCGAGAGGAAGGCCAGCCGCAGCGCGCCGGCGGAAAGGAACCCCTCCGCGATCTCCCGGAAGAAAGCCGCCATCCGCTCGTCCATGAACTTCTCCTTGTCGGGCTGGCTTTTCCGGTGGAGGGCGACGAAGGAGGCGATATCGCGCTCCAGCTCCGCGGGGTCGCGGGTCACGCGGAAGGAGATCCCCGGGAGGATCTCCCCGGCTCGACGCATCTTCCTCCGGAGCTCGTGCCGCTCCTTCGAACCGAGCCGGGAAAGATATTCATCGAATGTGCCGGAAAGCGGGACGTACGGCGCGCGGTCCATCTCCTCCACCCGGCAGGACAGTCCCGCCTCCCCGCACAACCGCGGGAGGTGCGAAAGGGTCGGGCTCCCCTCGATCAGGCCGGGAAAGAGCAGCGGGCCGCCTCCCAGCCCCGGAAGCCCCTTCGCCAGGAAATCGCGCCAGAACGCCTCCTCCCTCCCGGGAGCGACCAGCGCGTCGAGGTAGTCCGCCACCTGCTCGCCGCCGAGGAAGGACCACCCTCCGCCGCGCAGGCGGCAAAGGAAGAGCAACCCCTCGATCGGGGCGCCCGGATGCGGCCAGGCGAACGCGCGGGCGTCGCAATCCTTTCCGAAGGCGCGGTGCCAGGGGAGCAGGAATCTCGGGGACAGGAACGGGGACGGAGGCGCGAGCCGCGAGTGAAGGTCGTCCCACGCCTCCCGCGGGACCTCCGCGAGGCGAAGGAGGCCGGTCATTTCCGGTTCCCGTCGCCCCCCGCGCCGCCTTTCGGGAACGCCCCGGACGCGGCGCTCTGCCGGATCCCCCGGACGGCTTCCTCCGCCGCGGAATTGGCCGCCGTCAGGAGCGCGTGCTGGAGCTGCGACGGCAGCGCGAACAGCTCCTGCACCGTGGCCGCGCTCGACACCGTGGTCTCGTACGACGCGGGCATGCCGGTCCCGGAGACGTTGACCGTAACGGAAACGTTCGCCTCGTCGGACACCTTCATTATGTCCCCGCGGCGGACGTTCACCTCGAACCGGCGGATGGTCCCCGAGATCAAATACTGGACGTTGTCTGGAGGAGGGGCGCCCGCCTTCAAGCGGACCGTCGGGACGCCCTGCTCGGCCAGAGCCCCCGCCAGCAGGTCCGCCATCGTCCTGCCGGGATCGCCGTCCCAGACGACCTGGCGCACGCGGTCGAAATCGCGCCCGATCACGCCGGGTCCCTCGGCCGGCGCCGCGTATGAGAAGTCCAGGACGGCCATGCGGGGCGGCCCCTGCGGGAGCGGGCCGGAGAACGGAGGCCGCCCGATATCGCCCAAGATGCGGAGCTGGTTCGCGGGGCCGCAGGCCGGCAACAGCAACAGGCAGAAGAGCGACGAAAGCAGCCGGAAATCGCGCCTCACCTCTATTCCTCCAGGACGAGCCGCAGGGATGTGGGACGGGACGCGGCCGCCGATCCACTTTAAGACAAGCCGCGGGAGGATTCAACCCGGCCCGCATTTTCCGCCAGCCCCCTTGCCGCGCCGCGGGGAAGTGGCGTATCGTTACAATTTGTCGTTCGCGGCGCCAAGACGCGACTGGAGGACGGGAATGCCCGCTGCGCAGGAGATCCGGGAGGCGATCCTTCGGGGGTCGTGGATCCGTAGGATGTTCGAGGAGGGGGCCGCGCTGAAAGCGGCCCGCGGCGCCGACAACATCTTCGATTTCACTCTCGGCAACCCGTACGGGGGGCCGCCCCCCGCCGTGGCGGAGGAGCTGGCGCGCCTGGCCGCTTCCCCGCCTCCCGGCCTTCACATGTACATGCCGAACGCCGGCTTCCCGCAAGTCCGCGAGGCCGTGGCCCGCGACCTGTCGCGGCAAACGGGGCTCCCGTTCGCCGGGGAGACGGTGGCGATGACCGTGGGCGCCGCCGGTGCGATGGCCGCGGCGCTCCGCGCGCTGCTCTCCCCCGGCGACGAGGTGGCGATCCTCCGCCCCTATTTCGTGGAGTACCTCTTCTACGTGCGCAACGCGGGCGGCGTCCCCGTCGAGGTGGAGACCGACGCGCGGTTCCAGCTCGACCTCCGCGCGATCGAAGCGGCGCTGACCCCCAGGACCCGGGCGATCATCGTCAATACGCCCAACAACCCGACCGGCGCGGTCTATCCGGGAAAGGATCTCGCGGCGCTCGACGGGATCCTGGAGGCCGCGGGACGCCGGTTCGGGACGACGATCTACGCGATCTCGGACGAGCCGTACCGGAAGATCGTCTTCCGGGACGCGGCGTTCGCGCCGCCGGCCGTCCACCTGCGGAACGCCCTGATCTGCTATTCGTACTCCAAGGATCTGAACCTGCCGGGCGAGCGGATCGGCTACCTCGCCGTTTCGCCCCGCGCGGCGGACGCCGCGGAGGTCGCCGAAGCGTGCGTCTTCTGCAACCGCATCCTCGGCTTCGTGAACGCGCCGGCCCTCTTCCAGCTTCTCGTGGAGAGGTTCCAGGAGCAGCCCGCCGACGTCTCGGTGTACCAGGAGAACCGGGACATCCTGCTCGAGGCGTTCGCCCGGAACGGGATCGAATGCGTCCCGCCCGGCGGAGCCTTCTATCTCTTCCCGAAGACCCCGGCAGGGGCCGAGATGGAATTCGTGCACGGCGCGAAGGAGGAAGGGATCCTCATCGTCCCCGGAAGCGGGTTCGGGCGGGAAGGGCATGTCCGGGTCGCCATCTGCGTCTCCACCGACACGGTGCGGCGGTCGCTCCCCGCTTGGGACCGGCTGGGAGCGTGGTTCCGCGGAAAGGGAGGCAGGCCGTGACCGTCCCGTTCCGCCGGAACATCGCGCGCATGGAGGGATACGCCCCCGGAGAGCAGCCGCAGGAGCCGGGGTTCATCAAGCTGAACACGAACGAGAACCCGTATCCGCCCTCGCCGAAGGTCCGGGAGGCGATCCTCGCCGAGGCGGACGCCCGCCTGCGGCTCTATCCCGATCCCGACGCGACGCTGCTGCGGAGGCAGGCCTCCCTGACGTACGGGTTCGACATGCGGCAGATCATCGCCGGAAACGGATCGGACGACCTGCTGGCGATGATCGCGAAGGCGTTCATCGGCGAGAAGGACGCCCTCGCCTGCCCGTCGCCCACCTACACGCTCTACGACACCCTGGTGCGGATCCAGGGCGGGAAGGTCCTCCGCGTGCCGTATCCGGCCGACTACTCCCTGCCGCGGACGCTGGCCGCGAAGAAGGCGCGCGTGACCGTGGTGGCCAGCCCGAACTCCCCTTCCGGGACCTCCGTCCCCCGCGACGTCCTGGCCTCGCTGGCCGGCGCCGTCCCCGGCGTCCTCGTCATCGACGAGGCGTACGCCGACTTCGCCGACGAGACCGCCCTGCCGCTCGCGCGGGAGCGCGACAACGTGATCGTTCTGCGGACATTCTCGAAGTCGTTCTCCCTGGCGGGGATGCGGATCGGCCTGGGATTCGCCCACCCGCGGATCGTCGAGGGGCTGAACAAGGTCAAGGACTCGTACAACCTGAGCCGGGTCGCGATCGCGGCGGGGGCGGCGGCGCTCGCGGACATCGGGTGGATGGAGCGAAACGCGGCGAAGATCCGCGCGACCCGCGAATCCCTTCTCCGGGCCCTGCCGTCGGTGGGATACGAGCCGTACCCGTCCCGGAGCAACTTCGTCCTCGCGCGGAGGATCCGCGGCGGCCCGGCCCGGCCAGCCTACGAGGCGTTGAAGAAGCGGAAGATCCTCGTGCGGTATTTCGACACCCCGCGCCTGGCGGACTGCCTCCGCATCACCGTCGGGACCGATGAAGAGATCTCGGCGCTCCTCGAAGCGATGAAGCGGCTGCGGTAAATCCCCTACAGGGTCACCTCCCAGTTCCTCCCGCCTTCCCGGTTCCTCCAGCGGACCGCGTACCCGCCGGACGGAAGGCGGACGACCGCCTGGAAGCAGTGCTCCACCCGGCTTCCCGACGGCCCGAACACGTACGCCTCGAACACCCGCGGCGCGCGGAGCCGGGAAAGGGCTTCGAGCCGCTCCGACCGCCACGCGTCGATGTCCTCCTCGAAGCTCTCCCGGCCCGCCGAAAGCGGCCCGGCCGGGAATCCCTTGGCCTCCATCGGTGACACGTTCATCGCCCGCCACGCGGGATCGCCCCAGAGCAGCCGCGCGGACACGATGTCGCCCTCCGCGTCCGCGAGCGTGATGCGGGCGCACGCGATCTTGTCGCTGCGCAGGGAGCCGTCCTCCGACACATGGTAGAGGAAATACGGCATCGGGCGCTCCTTCAGGACGGAGAGCGCCTCGGGGATCTCGACGACCGGCGGGGGGCCGTTCCCCGCTTCGACCGCGGCGCGGCACAGCGAGGGGGCCGGCTTCTTCCGCATCGCGCCGTACCCGTACGGGATCCTCCCCGGCCGCTCCCCGCCGGCGACCGGGAGGACCAGGCGGAAGTAGCCGCGCCCCTCCGCGGGGACGAGGTTCCCGCCCCCCTCCTCGGGGATGCGGAACAGGTCGGCGATCAGTTCGTCGGAAGGGACCGAAACGGCGTAGGAGGGGGAATACCATTCCGCGCCGTCGCGCACCGCGGAGAACCGGTAGCGGACGGAAACGGATCCGCCGCCGGGAGGCTCGGGAATCCGCACATGGGCCGCGCGCCGGCCGGGTTCCGCCGTCTCGGCCGCCACCCGGATCATCCTTTCGGGCGCCCCGGCCCCGGCCCATTCCGGAACCACCTCGGCATGGAGGAACACGATCTCCGGACGGTCGGCGCCATCGCGGTATTCCCGTCTCAAGAGGAACATTCCGGACCTCCTTCGTCGGCGGGTTGTCTACCTGTATCCCAGTCGGGTCAGCTCCTCTTCATCCATTCCGAAGTAGTGGCCGATCTCGTGGAGCAGCGTGACCCGGATCTCCCGCGAGAGCTCCGCGGGATCCGGGAAATCCTCCTCGAGAGGGCCCCGGTAGATCGATATCCTGTCCGGAAGGCTGCCGGAATCCTGGATCGACCGCTCCGGAAGCGGCACGCCGTGGTAGTAGCCGTAGAGCGTGTCCTCCGGCGGAATGTCCAGTTCGTCGAGCAGCCAGTCGGGGGGCCACTCCTCGACGACCACCGCAACGTTCGTCAGGGCGTCGCGGAACTCGGGAGGGAGCTCCGCCAACGCCCGGCGGAGCGCCCGATCGAACCCGGATTTCCCCATGAAAGGATTCTACCGCAACTCGAATGCTTCGGCGCTACCGGGCTTGCTTTCCCCGCATCGCCGAAAAAAAGGCGGCCCATTTCTCGAGATTGGGCGAGACCTCCCGTTCGAGGAGCTCCCCCATGCGCGGCCAGTCCTCCGACTTGTGGGCGGCGAGCAGCCGCTGAAGGATTTCGGTCGTCTCCGCAGGCGGCTCCGGGAGGGAGGCCGCGCCGCCGGTCTCCGGCAGACGGAACGCGCCGGTCCGCACGCCGTTGAACACCGCCCCGGCGAGCTGGAAGAATGTCCCGAGCGACTCGACGCACGAGATGTAGAGGGACGTCGCAGCGGAGACGTCGTTCGCCCGGAGGGAGGCGAGGACGTTCGCGATGTCGTGGCGGAGCGCCCCGGACAGGTGGATCGCGCCGTCGAGCGCCTCCCCGAGGAGCTCCCCCGAGGTCGTCGTCTCCACGCGGAGCTCGCCGGCATCGCAGACCGGGCGGTCGGCCATCTCCCGCTCGGCCCGCGTGGAGACCTCCTTCCCGTCGAGCTCGACCCGGTGGACGATCCGCCCCCCGGCCCCCGCGCGGCGGCCCCCCGCCACCAGGACCGCCCCCACCGAGCCCAGGG